>JAHEKD010000361.1 GCA_024638545.1 Gammaproteobacteria bacterium | reverse complement strand
TTTCACAATGGGTTCGGCCTCAAACACAAACTGTGTGACAATGTAAAGGTCGGTACCTGTGGTTCTGGCATAGTTATTCTTGAAATCAAGGGCCTGGCTCAGCAGCTTGTCACCTATATCCGGATTACCTTCGGGATGACCCGCCACGCCAATTTTTTTGATATTGTATTTTTCAAAAAAGCCGGTTTCCAGCAATGCCATGGAGCTGTCGTAAGGTCCTAGCGGTTTATCGACTGCACCAGCCAGCACCACGACATGATCAACATTTGCCTCTGTCGTGACACCTTCCAAATATGAAATAAAATCATGTTCACTGGGAATTGAACGCCCCGCAAAATGCGGCACTGGGACAAAGCCTTCATCATACAGACGCTTGCAGGTAATTATGGTATCCCGATAATCAGAGCCCGGAAGAAAGGTCACAGCAACTGCACAACCCGGTCGCAAGTGCACCCTGTAATCAGGGATTTTTGCAGCAGATCCGGGTGTGGTTTCAATTGTAAAGTCAGACATAAAGTCGACAACTTGCTGTTTCATATTAGCTCTCAATGTGTTGTCTTTAGTGCAGCGTAGTTTGATATTTTCCCCAGATTACGCTGTTCTGAATACGACACTACGAATTCTCTTCAGCCGGAATGAATCCCTTATTTCTGATAATTTTCTCTAGTCGCTCATCAGGAAATTCACCCTCCAGGCGCTGTGCTGTCGTTCTTGCCTCTGCATCCAGGTCCTCACCGCAGGCGACAGCTTCTCTTCGCCAGTCATTCAGGTAGGCATCGGCATCGATTTTTCTTGCTCGCATTGCAGCTCGATCGATTGCCTTTTCAAAGCGAACATCCAGGGGAACCTTTGCACTTGTTCTGCCCTGCTTGGCAATCACCTGTGCAGGTATATCCCGCCAATAGACAATCGTTAATTTAGCCACATTGTACCTCTACTAATTGCGATAATTTAGTTTCAAGCTCGCCGTAACCGGTATATTTGTAAACATAATCCAAACCCAGATAAGCTGCATGTTGTCTTGCCTTTTGCTTTAATTCAGCTGTGGGATTCTGTGCCAGATAGACCACTCGCTTGTAGTTGTTGAACATCATTTGCTTGATGACAGGATTACCCAGGCCATACGGCTTGATCATGATGTTTTCAAAATGGCGCACAAAAAAATCTGTAAAGTAAAATGTGCCAATCTCTTCTTCATGCAGGTCATCGAACTGTTTCAGACCTGCAAAGAATGCGTAACAGTGTGCTCCCGGCAAACGCTCTACAGCCTCTTCATCAAGCACTTTATCCAAAAGACCGCCGGTGCCGCAATCACCAAAAGCAACAAATATTTTTTCGTATTCAGACTTAAACCGCCTCAAGTTATCACGAACCAGTCCCGGGATTTTTTCTGGATAATTATGGTATTTGGCAGGGATGCAGTGAATATCGAATGCGTTCCAGTGATTCGCCTGGTTAATCTCAGTGATTTCCTTTGCCAGCGCACCACATGCCAATACCAGTACTTTACAGCGACGACCCGGATCAGCGGCTGACTCGTTAGCCGGCCTTGGCACGACTTTCTAGCACTAACTGTTTTGCTGTTTCCACGGCGACTGCTGCATCTCGGCAGTATGCATCGGCACCTATAGCCTGGCCAAATTCTTCATTTAATGGTGCACCACCCACCAGAACAATATAATCATCACGAATGCCCTGCTCAACCATTGTATCGATTACCACTTTCATGTAGGGCATGGTTGTAGTCAACAGCGCAGACATTCCGACTATCTCAGGCTTATGCGCTTCCATGGCTTCTAAATAATTTTCAACAGGGTTGTTAATACCAATATTGAATACCTCAAATCCGGCACCTTCCATCATCATGGATACCAGGTTTTTACCGATATCATGAATATCACCTTTAACAGTGCCTATGACCATCTTGCCAATCGTCTCAGCACCAGTCTCGACAAGCAGCGGCCTCAGTATTTCCATACCGCCTTTCATCGCGTTCGCGGCCATAAGAACTTCAGGAACGAAAAGTATGCCGTCTCTGAAGTCAATACCGACAATTCGCATGCCTTCAACGAGGGCTTCATTGAGAACTCTAGACGGTGACCATCCCCGCTCCAGCAGAATGTTAGTACCCTCCTCTATTTCTTCTTTTAGACCATCATACAGATCATCATGCATTTGTTCGGTGAGTTCTTCATCCGACAAAGCTGATAAATCAATGTCGTCCATCGGTTCCGTATCGGCCATGAGTATCCCTCAGTTAAATTGATATTTAAAGTTTACTGTAGGTTTTGCTTCATTTCCATACTGCCGTTAAGACGACATAAGGTTGCTTAAACGCGACAAAACCGGCTTATTTTACGGCCATGAACGATGGATTCAAGCGACCTGCTGGAGGTTATTTTCAAACTCGATTTTGTAGCTTAATTGCTTGACAATTTGCAGCACCAGGTCTGAACGGTTCAATGTGTAAAAATGCAGTTGATCAACACCTTCCTGGACCAGTTTTTCACATAACTCAAGCGCCAGGTCCAGTGCCAGCTGATGCTGTGCTGCAGCATTACCCTCCATGCCGGCGAAATGGATTGCGTAATAGTCGGGTATAGTGGCTCCACAGCGTTTACTGAATTTTCTTACCTTAAAAAAGTCGTGGATGGGGAGGATGCCGGGTATAACAGGCTTGTCGATGCCTGCTTTCGCCAGCTGATCTCGATAGCGCAAAAATGTATCGACTTCAAAAAAGTACTGCGTTATAGCTCTGTTAGCACCGGCATCAAGCTTGGCTTTCAGGCAATCCATATCGGACTGTGCCGATTCGGCCTTTGGATGGACTTCAGGGTAGGCGGCGACACTAATGTCAAAATCTCCTGCTTTTTTGATTGCACCGATCAGTTCAAGCGCATTGTGATAGCCGCTGTTCCATGACTGATCACCTCTGCTGTCGCCGGTCAGGGCCACAATCCGGCGTATGCCCTGGTTCCAAAGCGTCTCGAGTACAAAGTCAGTATCGGCTTTGGTGGAATCGACCACTGTCAGGTGTGCCGCGATTTGCGTGTTGGTATGTATGTGTAGCTGTTCAACGGTCTCCAGACTTTTCTTGCGGGCGCTGCCAAGAGCACCATAGGTTACAGAGAAAAACTCCGGCTCGAAAGGTTCCAGATTGCCAACTACTCTCCAGAATTCATTTTCCTCTTCTTGTTGTGAGGTTGGAAAGAACTCAAACGAGTATTTAAGTCTATTGCTGTGTTGTACTAGCCCGCTCATTGATATTTTCCTTTGTTATAATATAAAGATATCTTTATACTATTATGTTTATCGAAAATGTCAAGTTTAAATTTGCACAAAAACAGGCCATCAGCCTTGCAGAGCAGGGAAATTGACCCGATTTTTATTCTCCCGTCTTGTTAATTTAGATAAAATCACCAAAATCAATCCGACTATCCCCGGCCTGAATTTTCCAGCGCGCTCGCAATAATCCAACATCACAGGCGTTTTGCTTGAGTGTCTGTTAAAACAAAAGAGTAAACAAATTACGCCCTTGAAGCTATAATCCGAGACGAAAAATCAGACACTACAGAAAATTCATGGCAAGCATTATTGATGGCAAGTCTTTTGCAAAAGGCTTAAGAGAAGAAATTGCATCACAAGTCGCTGTTTTAAAAGAAAAATGCGGATTGACTCCGGGACTCGCGGTGGTGCTCGTGGGCGAGGACCCGGCCAGCCAGGTCTATGTCCGCAACAAAGCCAGGCAGACCGAAGAAGTCGGCATGAACTCCTTTGAGCACAGGCTGGATGCAGATACGTCACGTGTACATCTTATGGAACTGATTGAGAAGTTAAATAACGATGAGAAGGTCAACGGTATTCTGGTTCAGCTGCCTCTCCCGGATCACCTCGATGACAAGGAAGTGATTAATGCGA
>JAHEKD010000360.1 GCA_024638545.1 Gammaproteobacteria bacterium | reverse complement strand
GTGGCTGAAAAATGGTTTTTCAGTCATCTTGATAACGGGTAATTCAACGATGGTGTCATCGCTGGCAATTTCCAGTAAAGGCGATTGTCTAGACATTTTGTCGATCTCCCTTTGGATCGTAAAATACAGGATCACAAATTTCAGCAACCAGTACCCGGCCATCTGCTAACGGTGCGTAGACTTTTTCTCCCATTCTGCTGCGCCCGCCCTTAACAAGTGCCAAAGCGATTGAATGCCCCAAAGTCGAACTGTAATAGCTTGAGGTCACATGCCCGATCATCGCTACCGGCGGCGTGAGATCATTGGCATCTGCAACAAGTTGTGCGCCCTCGGGCAGCACCTGGTGTGCAATTTCTGTTGCAAGCCCCACCAGCTGTTTTCGGCCCTGCCTTGTGCAGTCAGAACGGGATAGGGAACGGCGTCCAATAAAGTCTTTATTTTTTGAAACAATCCAGTCCATGCCCAGGTCATTTGGCGTCACTGACCCATCGGTATCCTGGCCGACAATAATAAATCCTTTTTCTGCCCTCAGAACATGCATGGTTTCAGTTCCATATGCAGTAATCTTGAACTCTTCACCCGCCTGCATGCAGGCCTGCCAAACGTGGTGTCCGTAATTTGCCGGCACATTGATCTCGAAGCTCAACTCCCCGCTAAAACTGATTCGAAAAACCCTGCCTGCCACATTAGCGATGGTGCCTTCCTGCATGGACATGAAAGGAAAAGCCGCCGGATCAAAATCAATATCGCTGCAAATTTTTTCAATCACTTTACGGGCGTTCGGCCCGGCCACGCCGATAGTTGCCCAATGATCGGTGACTGAGGTCAGAAAAACGTTCAACTCCGGCCATTCTGTTTGCAGCCAGCGCTCCAGCCAGCTCATGACATTCGCTGCACCGCCGGTTGTCGTGGTCATGTAATAATGGTTTTCACCAATACGTGTAGTGACACCATCGTCCATCACCATGCCATCCTCGCCCAGCATCAGGCCGTAACGGCAGCGGCCAATCGCCAGTTTCTTCCAGGCATTTGTATACATGCGGTTCAGAAACTCGGCAGAATCAGGCCCCTTGATGTCTATCTTTCCCAGCGTCGATGCATCAATAATTCCGACACTCTCGCGGGTGGCGCTACACTCTCGATTTACCGCAGCATGCATGTCTTCACCGCTTTGGGGATAATACCAGGGACGCTTCCACTGGCCCACATCCTCGAACTTTGCACCCTGCCGGAGATGCCAGGGATGGATGGCGGTTTTCCTGATCGGATCAAATAAATCGCCCAGCTCAGGACCGGCAATTGCACCAAATGTAACCGGTGTATAGGCTGGCCTGAAGCTGGTTGTGCCGGTTTCCGGTATGCTCTTACCCAATGCCTGCGCAGCAATCGCCATTCCGTTAATGTTGCCCAGCTTGCCCTGGTCCGTACCAAAACCCAAAGCCGTGTAACGCTTAATGTGCTCGATGGAGCGATAGCCTTCCTGAATGGCCAGCTTGATGTCAGCCGCTGCCGTATCGTTTTGATAATCGACAAACTGCTTGGGACCCTCTCTATCGGGGTGCGGAGAGGGCACAAGCCATAGCGACTGAATTGCAGTTTGCTCCTCATTAATAAAGCTCGGCATTTTCGGCAAATCGGCATCAAAACCGTTTTTAGCCGCCGCCTTGATCCCGGCTTCAAAGCCCTCAATCATGCACTGCTGCAGGGTAAACGCACCGTTTGCTGAACCACAACTCATTTGCTGTCGCTGCATCGATTCACCCGGTACAAAACAGCATAACTCTTCATCCCATTTTGCCCTGCCGCCTGATTGAGCGAACAGATGAACAGCCGGACTCCAGCCACCGGATACAACCAGCGTATTGCAATCGAGCTGTTTGGAGGTTCCGCTGATAATTTGCATCTGGCTGTCAATCGCCGCGATACTCACACCTTCAACACGCGTTGAACCTTTAACGTCTGTAACAACATGTTGATAAAAAATCCGTACGCCTTTGTCGCGAACATGATCGGCCAGATCACCGCGGCTGTTGTTTCGCGAATCTGCCACTGCCTCCACGTCCAGACCTGCCTCAACACAGTCAAGAACCGTGCGATACGCGCTATCGTTATTGGTAAAGAAAACAAACTTTTTACCCGGTCTGACACCATAACGATTGATATATGCTGAGACTGCGGAAGCAATCATCACGCCCGGCTTGTCATTATTATGAAACACCAGCGGCCTTTCAAAGGCACCAGTGGCCAGAACAACCTGTTTTGCCCTGATCCGCCACATGCGTTCTCTCGGTACATTTTTTAAATAGGACGCAGGGTCATGATCAGTTACTTTTTCAACGGCGACCAGAAAATTATGATCAAGATAACCGTAAACACAGGTTCTTGGCAGCAGGGTTACATATTCATTGCCACCCAGTTCCCTGACCAGGGATTTAACATACTCATCTGCCGGGGCATCGTCAATCAGGTAGCGATTATCTAAAATCCTCCCGCCGAATTCGTTCTGATCATCAACCACGGTCACCCGTGCACCGGCACGCGACGCGCAGATTGCCGCACACAGTCCGGATATTCCGCCACCAGCCACCAGCACATCACAGTGATGATTTATTTTTTCATAACGGTCAGGATCCGGTAAAGCAGGCGCACGGCCGAGGCCTGCAGCTTTTCGAATAATCTCCTCATATTTATGCCACAGCTTTTGCGGCTGCATGAATGTTTTATAATAAAATCCAGCGGGTAGCATGCGGGCAAAAACATTGTTGATCGCACCGATGTCCTTATCGAGATTTGGCCACCCGGTGACTGATTGCGCCACCAGCCCGTCATACATCTCGACCTGTGTTGCACGCAGGTTCGGCACGGTTTTTGCGCCTTCGCCAACCTGCAATATGGCATTCGGTTCTTCAGCGCCGCTGCCAATAATTCCCCTCAGGCGATGGTATTTAAAACTTCGTCCGACGACATCAACGCCGTTGGCCATCAGGGCTGAAGCAAGCGTGTCACCTTTAAAGGCATCCAATGTTTTACCATTGAACTTGAACTTGATCGGCTTACTGCGATCAATCCGCCCGCCGGCCGCTAATCTACGCTGCTGCATTTGTACCACCTTCAAAATCCATCCGTATTGTAAAAGTACCCTTAGTCAAGTGACCAGACAAACTATTTATCATTCCTGAACCCTGCTTACTTCAAACTTTGCTGCTGGATGGGCTGCTGCTCATGCCCGACTTCATCAGGCGGCTGTTCTCCCGCTTTATAAACAGCCTTGACTTCATAAGTCACCGTATCGCGAATGACATTAAACCATTTTCCACATGCTGCACTGTGGCACCACTGCTCTTTATGGTCACCCTTGGGGTTTTCACGCATGAACAGATAATCTCCCCATTCCCGGTCATTCAGGGCATCCGGATCCTTGGGCCTGACAATATGGGCTTCACCTCCAAAGGTAAATTCATCCTGATCGCGGGTTCCGCAGTATGGACAGGTAATTTGCAACATATCTTAAATATCCTCCAGACTTAGTGAGCCACGCCGGCAGCGCCGTGTTCATCAATGAGTTTGCCTGTGTAAAAGCGGTCAATATCAAAAGCGGCATTTAACTCGTGTGGCTGATCGTTGGCAATTGTGTGAGCAAACACCCAGCCTGAGCCAGGTGTCGCCTTGAAACCACCGGTACCCCAGCCACAGTTAAAATACAGTCCCCTGATGTCGGTTTTACTGATGATAGGACAGGCATCCGGACAGACATCGACAATACCGCCCCATTGACGTAATTGACGCACACGACTGAATATTGGGAACAGTTCCACGATTGCCGCAATATTTCCCTCAATAATCGACAGACTGCCTCGTTGCCCGTAACCGGTATAAGCATCGACGCCTGCACCAATGACTAACTCACCCTTATCAGACT
>JAHEKD010000359.1 GCA_024638545.1 Gammaproteobacteria bacterium | reverse complement strand
TGTAAAAGTTAATCGCGATAGTGCCCTTACGAATTCTGTAGAGTCCGGAATTGAGAAACCGAATAATGCAGACCCTGCTAAATCCTCACTCACCCAGGTCCTGATTACTGCAGGTCCGACCTGGGAGGCGCTGGATCCTGTCAGGGGAATCACCAATCATAGTTCAGGGATAATGGGTTATAGTATTGCTGATGCATTCTCTGCTGCTGGATTTAAAACCATACTGATCAGTGGCCCGACTGCACTTGCACCACCAGACAACGTAACCTTTATCAACGTGGTTTCAGCTCAGCAGATGCATAATGCAGTCCATGAATATATTCCATCAACCGATATTTTCATCTGTGTCGCGGCTGTTGCTGACTATCGACCTGAATTAGCCCAGGCCAGCAAAATCAAGAAGTCTGAAGAGACAATGCAAATCAAACTAATTCGTAATCCGGATATACTAAAAAGCGTTACGACCATGAACAAACATCCGTTTACGGTTGGGTTTGCGGCAGAAACTGACAACGTGAATGATTATGCAAAAAGCAAACTCGTGAACAAAAATCTGGACATGATAATCGCCAATGAAGTAGGCGACGGCAAGGCATTCGGCCAATCAACCAATGCCTTGACCGTTATCAGTCGGCACGGACAGCAGAATCTCGGCCCCGATTCGAAAACAAATCTTGCAAAAATATTAGTTACAATTATAACCGATGCATATAAAGACCAATATACAGCTTAAGATACTTGATCCCAGGCTTAAAACAGAATTTGGTTTGCCTGATTATGCAACTGATGGTTCCGCCGGTTTGGATCTAAAAGCATGCCTGCAAAAAGAAACTGTAATTAAACCAGGCCAAACCGAATTAATTCCCTCTGGTATGGCTATTAATATTTCTGATCCCGGAATTGCAGCGGTATTGCTACCGCGCTCAGGCCTCGGCCATAAACACGGAATTGTCCTTGGAAATTTGACCGGTCTTATTGATTCTGACTATCAGGGACAGGTATTTGTGTCAATATGGAATCGCTCGCAAACAGGCTTTACGATCGCACCTGGTGATCGAATCGCACAAATGGTTTTTCTACCAGTAATCCAATGTAATTTGATAGAGGTTGATCAATTTGAATCAACCATTCGTGGTGAAGGCGGCTTCGGACATACCGGCGTTACCCACCTGCAGGACTAGGTAGGAAATGACAAGCTCACGCATCCTCAAAATTTTTAAATATGAGTCAAGTGGGTAAAACTGGGGTGTTCAAATATAGATGAACAACATCTATAATCAGCGAATATCTGTATAACGACTGATAAACGGGAAATAAGTCTATGAGTGAGTTAACCAAATCTTCTGACAAGGGAGATATATCAATCCTATGTGGTGGCAATGCACCCTTCCTGGATGATCTATATAAGCAGTATCTTGATGATCCGAATTCTGTTGGTTTATCCTGGCAATATGCTTTCGAACAATTCAGGGACACAGGCCAACTGCCACCTGCCAAACCGGCCAGCTATTATGCAAAGAAAACCGGTATCTATATCAACGGACAGTCTAGTCCTGACACTCTCAGCAAGCAAATCGGCGTATTAAAATTAATCGAAGCCTACCGAAATCGCGGACATTTGGATGCCGATCTTGACCCACTTAATTTAACGCTAAAACCAAATATTCCTGATTTGCAGCTCACTTATAACAACCTGACTGAGAATGACCTGGATACAGTTTTTCAAACCGGGGATTTTGCAGCAGGCAGCCAGATGACCCTGCGCGAACTACTCTCGATAATGAAAGACGCCTATTGCGGATCACTAGGAATTGAATTTTCACACATTACCGATGCAGATGAACTGCAGTGGTTGCACGAGCGAATTGAAACGCCTTCCGGCAGACCCAAGGAACCCCCGGAAACACGCAAGACGATTTTGCAACGATTGACCATGGCGGAAGGTTTGGAAAGATATTTACACACCAAGTATGTGGGTCAAAAAAGATTTTCATTAGAAGGTGGCGATTCGCTGATACCGCTTCTGAATGACCTGGTTCAACGATCCGGGGCAATGAATGCGAAGGAAATTGTCATTGGGATGGCACACAGAGGCCGTTTAAACGTGCTGGTCAATATCCTGGGTAAATCACCTGCTGATCTATTCGACGAATTTGAAGGCAAACACATTACAAAAGAAACTGCCACGGGTGACGTCAAATATCACATGGGTTTTTCATCTGACATCATGACGCCAGGCGGTGCCGTGCATCTCGCCTTATCATTTAATCCCTCTCATCTGGAGATTATTAATCCCGTTGTTATAGGATCGGTCAGGGCCCGCCAGGATCGACGACTCGATATTGAGCACTCCCTAAATATACCTATATTGATTCACGGTGATGCGGCTTTTGCCGGCCAGGGCGTAAACATGGAAACACTGAACATGGCTCAAACACGCGGTTACCGAACCGGAGGGACCGTCCACATTGTTGTTAATAACCAGATTGGGTTTACAACCAGTAATCCACTGGATTCAAGATCAACGTTATACTGTACGGAAGTCGCCAAAATGGTGCAGTCACCAATACTACACGTCAATGCCGATGATCCGGATGCAGTAATTTTTGCAAGTAAACTTGCACTCGAATTCAGGATGCGATTCAAGCGCGATGTTGTCATCGACCTTATCTGTTATCGACGACATGGGCATAATGAAGCAGACGAACCGATGGTGACCCAGCCTGTCATGTACCAGACGATAAAAAAACATCCCACAACAAGGCAGATCTACGCTGAAAAACTCGAAGCTGAAGGTGTGATCAACCCCGGAGAAGCCCGGCAGATTGCAGATAATTACCGGGATGCGCTTGACGAGGGTCATGTGGTTGCCGGCCAGATTATCGATCCCAACAAAGCAGTTCTTATGGTCGACTGGTCATCATATATCGGTAAACACTGGACTGCGCCGGGTTACACTGCCATTGCGGCAGATACAATCGCCAGACTTAACAGACAATTACAAACCCTGCCGGAAGGATTTAAACTTCATCCCCGGGTCAACAAAATCATGGAAGATCGCACCAAAATGGCAAATAGTGAACAGCTTATGGATTGGGGATTTGCTGAAATCATGGCCTACGCAACCCTCGTAGATGAAGGTCACAGCGTCAGATTGTCAGGCCAGGATTGTGGCCGCGGTACATTTTTTCATCGCCATGCTGTTCTACATAACCAAAATGACAGGTCAACCTATACACCATTGCAGCATCTGACTGATCGCCCTCACGCCTACACTGTGATTAATTCACTTCTTTCTGAAGAAGCAGTGCTTGCTTTTGAATATGGGTACAGTACGACTGAACCAAGAACCCTGGTTATATGGGAGGCACAATTTGGTGATTTTGCAAATGGTGCTCAGGTTGTGATTGATCAGTTTATCAGCAGCGGTGAAGCCAAGTGGCAACGCCTCTCAGGTCTGGTGATGCTGCTTCCCCACGGTTACGAGGGACAGGGTCCGGAGCATTCATCTGCCCGGCTTGAACGCTATATGCAACTGTGTGCGCATGATAATATGCAGGTTTGTGTGCCCAGCACGCCGGCACAGATTTTTCATTTGCTGAGACGCCAGCAGATTAGAAACTTTCGGCATCCCCTGATTGTGATGTCCCCGAAGAGCCTGCTCAGGCACAAGGCGGCGGTCTCAAGTATAGATGATCTCGTAAATGGTCAATTTCAAAATGTAATCGACGATATGGGGGCATCAAAAAATGCGTCCGGAATTAAATCCCTGATTTTATGTGCAGGCAAAGTGTATTATGACTTGCTGGAAAAACGTGACGCCGCTAATCGCGATGATGTGGCAATCGTCCGAATTGAACAGCTTTATCCGTTTCCATATGATAATGTACAGGAGATAGTTGATAAATATCCTGCAAAG
>JAHEKD010000358.1:921-3920 GCA_024638545.1 Gammaproteobacteria bacterium | reverse complement strand
CATTAAAATTCGTCATGCCGGGACCCGATTCCCGTGCTAATGCCAATAGCGCATCTATATCATTCGAATTTGCAGGACGTATTAGCATTGTCAGCCGTTAAAAATTAAGTATAGTTCTATAATATCCCTAAATATATAGTATTATTAGCTAAATTTTCTAATAATTCTGGTGATTAATCCTTTAAACTGTATCGAGAGAAATATATGACCGACAATCAGACCGGACAGCGGCTGGATCACCGCGACTGGAAAATTCTGAAAATCCTGCAGCACCAGGGCAGGATCAGTAATGTTGAATTGGCAAAAAAAGTTAACCTGACGACGACACCATGCCTTGAGCGTGTTAAACGACTCGAGCGTGAGGGCTACATCACCGGCTACAGCGCCAACCTGGATTCAGAAAAAATCGGTTACGGACTGGTGGTATTTGTACAAATCCGGCTGGCCGCTGACAAAGGCCAGAATATCTATGACTGGTTCTCCCGCGAGATAAAAACAGTTGCAAATGTTACAGAATGTTACATGCTGGCGGGTGAGTTTGACTATCTGTTAAAAGTTGAAGTGGGCACAATGAAGCAGTTCCAGCGATTCATGGCACAGACCCTGAATAACCTTCCCGGTGTCTCAATCACTCAAAGCCAGGTGGTAATGGAAGTAGTGAAACAGGATCTATTAAATATTGTTAATGATCAATAGGCGCATTTAAATGCAATAAAATGTAATAAACGCTTAAAATAAGTTGCAATATCAATGAACTGCGATTATTTTATAGAGCTTGGCACACGGAGTACCCCAATTGCAGACCACCGTTCCGGCACTGGATATAAAAGATATCTACAAAAGATTTGATGACCTTGAAGTTTTGAAGGGCATTTCATTGAGTGCAAATGATCATGACGTTGTGTCAATTTTAGGCAGCAGTGGTTCTGGCAAGAGCACATTTTTACGCTGTATAAATCTTCTTGAAACACCCACCAGTGGTGAAGTCACTGTCTATGGTGAGACCATAAAAATGAAGCAGGGCAAGTATGGTCCTGAAGCGGCAGACAAGGAACAGGTTCAGCGGATTCGCAGTCAGCTCGCCATGGTTTTTCAGCAGTTTAACTTGTGGTCGCATATGACCGTATTGCAGAACGTCACCGAAGCGCCTCGGCACGTACTCAAGCTAGATAAAAAAGCAGCGCTGGAGCGGGGAGAAAAATACCTGGAGCGCGTCGGCATGATTGATCGCAAGGATTTCTATCCGTCGCAGCTCTCCGGCGGCCAGCAACAGCGTGTGGCTATTGCCAGGGCACTGGCCATGGAGCCCAAGGCCCTCTTGTTCGACGAGCCTACATCCGCACTCGATCCGGAACTGGTCAATGAAGTACTAAAAGTCATGCGCTCGCTTGCACAGGAAGGGCGCACGATGCTGGTGGTTACACATGAAATGGGATTCGCGAAAGAAGTCTCTGACAGAGTCATCTTCTTACACCAGGGAAAAGTAGAGGAGGACGGTAAGCCAGATCAGGTTTTTGATCATCCGAAATCAAAACGGTTTAAAGATTTTCTATCTGGTAATTTAAAATAAAAGCAGTATCAGTGTATATCAACAAGTATTGTTAAACATTATCTATCAGGAGATAAACATGAAATTTTATAGATATATTTTAGCCGCAGTCTTGGCAAGCACGTTTGTTTTTAGTGCGCAGGCAGCTGACTGGAGCAAAGTTCGCATTGGTGTAGAAGGTGCTTACCCTCCGTTTAGTGAAATGACACCTGATGGAGAATTGATCGGCTTTGATATCGATATCGCGAATGCCCTGTGTGAGGCAATCGGTGCGGAGTGCGATCTTGTCCCGCAGGATTGGGACGGCATCATCCCGGCATTGCTGGCCAAAAAATATGACGCTATTGTTGCGTCGATGTCCATCACGGAAGAGCGCAAGGAAAAAGTGGCGTTCACCAACAAGTATTATCAGACACCAGCCAAATTCGCAAAACCAAAAAGTATGGATGTTGAAGTGACTGCAGAAGGACTGGCAGGAAAAACGGTCGGCGTCCAAAGGGCCACCACCCACGATAACTTTATTACTGAGGAGTTTCCTGATGCCGAGATAAGTCGGTATGCCACCCAGGATGAGGCCTATCTTGATGCGGTTTCCGGAAGGGTGGATTTACTGCTGGCAGATTCAGTCGCCATGCAGGATGGTTTTCTGCGAAGCGAACAGGGTGCAGACTGGGAATTTGTGGGCCCCGGATTTACAGATCCAAAATACTTTGGTGATGGAGCGGGCATTGCGGTTCGCAAAGAAGACACTGATCTTGTTGACCTCTTAAACAAAGCTATCGATGACATTCGTGCGAGCGGGAAGTACGACGAAATCGCCAGTAAATATTTTGATTTCGATGTCTACGGTGGATAATGCAGTATAGATATGATTCCGGCCGGTGTTTGGCCGGAAACCAGCCCCTCAATTATTCCAGCGCGGGCCGGATCCCGGGGGGATAAACCATGCTGAGTCTCTACGGTTACTGGCCCTTAATCCTTAAAGGAATGCTAGTCACAATAGAAGTGGCAGTTCTTTCCTTATTCATCGCGCTGATTTTAGGCATGCTGACCGCACTGGCTAAATTGTCGAAATCAAAAATCCTGCAAAAAATTGCCGGTGTTTACACGACGGTTATTCGAGGTATTCCGGACCTGGTGTTAATGACGCTCATATTTTATGGGGGCCAGGTGATGGTCAACAAGATTGGCGAAAGTCTGGGCTGGGGCTACATCGATGTGAATCCCTTCATCGCCGGTGTCTTAACCATCGGCTTTATATTCGGAGCCTACATGGCCGAGACCTTCCGAGGCGCGATCATGTCGGTCGACAAGGGGGAGATTGAGGCCGGCTATGCCTACGGCATGTCTGCTTTTCAAACCTTTACCCGAATCACCCTGCCGGCCATGGTTCGTCACGCCTTGCCGGGCTTTGGCAATAACTGGCTGGTGCTGGTCAAAACCACCGCTT
>JAHEKD010000358.1:0-911 GCA_024638545.1 Gammaproteobacteria bacterium | reverse complement strand
TTTACATTCTATTTTGCCGTGGCGCTGCTCTATTTGGTCATCACCGCCGTTTCAAACGTCGGGCTCGGCTGGCTCGATAAGCGTTATAGCAGGGGCATACGCCGATAATGGATTTTGGACCCATCATTGAGAATTTACCGCTCTACCTGCAGGGCCTTGGGTTAACCATTGAACTGTTGATTTTGTCACTGGTGATTGGTTTTGTACTGTCGCTTCCTGTCGCACTGGCTGCGGCAAGTTCAATCGTTACTTTAAATGCGCCCGCAAGAGCATTTATTTACGTCTGGCGCGGCACGCCGTTGCTGATTCAGATGTACATGATCTATCACGGCATGGCGCAGTTTGACTTTGTGAGGGAGGGACCACTGTGGCCCATTTTCAAAGAAGCCTACTGGTGTGCCCTGATTGCCTTCGCACTCAACACCGCCGCCTACACGGCAGAGATTATCAGGGGCGCAATCGTGCAAACGCCACGCGGCGAGATTGAAGCAGCCAAAGCCATGGGGATGACAGACTTCACCTTGTACACAAGAATAATTCTCCCGAGTGCCTTTCGCCGCGCACTGCCCGCCTACGGCAATGAGGCGATCTTCATGCTGCACGGCACGGCGCTCGCGGGTGTCATCACGCTGATTGATTTATTCGGCGCCGCCAGAATCGTCAATTCCCGGCATTTTATTCCGTTTGAGTCCTATATCGCCGCCGGGCTCTTTTACCTGTTGCTGACGTTCTCCATGGTCTGGCTGTTCAAAAAACTCGAAAACCACTGGCTTAAACATTTACAGCACTAACTAGCCCGCATTTCTCACCACCCTACTACTGCGACGGTCCCTTGCCACGCCCTGTGGGCATTTTACTCGGTCAGGGTCCTCGACATAGTGTCAACGATGCCTGCGGGCCCTTGTGCCGGC
>JAHEKD010000357.1:1807-3932 GCA_024638545.1 Gammaproteobacteria bacterium | reverse complement strand
CAAAAATTTCCGGCTCTCAGACGTTAGAGGAACGCCAGCGCCTGTCAATACTTCACGCTCGGCTGTCATTTGAATTTCTTTTAAATCAGAATATCGATGTTGCACAGGGTGAAGCACAGGAAGCATTGAGGCTTTCCCCGGACGGGGTTGAGGCGAACCACGCTATGGCCAGAGTGCAGCAAGTCCTCAAAAATGATAGGCAGGTTCTGGCCTATTATCGTCGGGCCCTGAAAACAAATCCCGATTCCGTTTTCGTACTCAATGACTATGGACATTATTTATGTGAACAGGGCCGACCAGAGCGGGCCTTGGAAAAATACGATCGAGCCGGCCGGCAGCTGATGAGCCCGCTGCGGATGGTTAGCTATACCCGTGCTGCCGCCTGTGCCATAAGGTATGAGAAGTACGATGATGCGCAACAGTCTCTGCTTAAGGCCCTTGAATTAAACGCGAACTCATTGCCGGTTTTAATGAACCTTGCCCGAATCAGCTATATTAAACGGGATTTTGGCAGTGCCGGCAAATATCTTCGGCACTATTTCAGTGTTGCGCAGACGCCGTCACAGGAGGCTTTGACCCTGGCTCAAAAATTGGGAACTGATTTCTGAATATGGAAAAAATTCAATCAATTCGTGGAATGAATGACCTGCTACCGGAGCAGAGCGGATATTGGCAATTTGTTGAACGTATGCTTGCCCGGGCTGTTGAACTTTACGGCTATCAGGAAATTCGTACGCCTATTGCTGAACATACCGCTTTATTTAAACGCTCAATCGGTGAAGATACTGATATTGTTGAAAAAGAAATGTACACCTTCGATGATAAAGGTGGCGACAGCATAACCCTGCGTCCGGAGAATACTGCAAGCTGTATCCGCGCCGGCATTGAGCATGGTTTATTTCATCATCAAAAACAAAAGTTCTGGTATGTGGGTCCTATGTTCAGGCATGAGCGTCCGCAAAAAGGCCGTTATCGACAGTTTCATCAGTTTGGCTGTGAAGCGATTGGCTGGCCTGGACCTGATATCGATGCTGAATTAATCCAGATGACCGCCAGATTTCTGGCTAAGCTGGGTCTTAAGAACTTAACGCTTGAATTAAACTCAATTGGTACTGCATCAGAGCGTAAGATTTACAGGCAGCATCTTGTCGCTTATTTTGAAAATCACCTTGCAGGACTTGATGAAGACAGCAAAAGGCGATTAACAACTAATCCGTTGAGAATTTTTGACAGTAAAGTGCCTGCAACCCGGACTATCATAAAAAAAGCGCCTCACCTGGAGTCGTTCTTAAGTGAGGAATCAAGACTGCATTTCCAACGGCTGTGCCAGTTGCTGGATGATTTAAAGATTGATTATGTCGTAAACCCGCGTTTAGTCAGGGGGCTTGACTATTACAGCCTTACTGTATTCGAATGGCTAACCGATCAACTGGGCGCACAAAATGCGGTTCTGGCCGGCGGTCGCTACGACGGTCTGGTTGAGCAGTTGGGCGGCAAGCCGACACCGGGTATCGGCTTTGCCATGGGTATGGAACGGCTGATTGAGTTGCTGAAATTATCGAACCAAAGCGTGAATTGTGAATATTCGGCACAGGTTTATGTTGTCACCGACAATAGCGAACAGGCCATCATGCGGGCAACCCTTTTTTCTGAGCAATTACGAGATCACGATATCAATACGGTAATTCATTTTGGTGGCGGCAGTTTCAAGTCGCAATTTAAAAGAGCCGATCAAAGTGGGGCAGGCATTGCTGCTGTGATCGGTGTGGTTGAACTTGCAGCGAATCAGATAACAATTAAGCCGCTGCGGTCTGAGCAGGAACAGTTCCAGCTTGAATTTGATCAAAAGCTTGATAATGAGTCACTTTCAACGCTATTAAATCTTCTGCCACAATAGTAAAATCGCCAGCTTAATCTTGGATAGAAGTCATTATGGCAAAAAACATACACCTTACTGAAGACGAACAGCTGGCCAGAGTAAAAAAATGGTGGAAGGCCAACGGCACCAGTATTGTCACGGGGGTCATTCTGGGACTGGGCCTGATCATCGGCTATAACTGGTGGCAAAATCATCAGCAAAACCTTGCCTTGCAGGCCTCTGCGCTTTTTTCACAATTACTCGAGG
>JAHEKD010000357.1:0-1797 GCA_024638545.1 Gammaproteobacteria bacterium | reverse complement strand
CTGAAAAACGACTATTCAAAGCATGACTATACAGCAAAAGGACTGATTCTCACTGCTGCATCACAAATAAAAGCCGGTCAGACCGAGCAGGCAAAAGAGAATCTCAACTGGGTCATTTCGAACTCAAAATACATTGATAACCAGCTGCTGGCGAACTTCAAGCTGGCACGGCAGCTGTATCGTGAGGGTGCCTATGACGAAGCGCTTGCACTGGCTGATGTTGAGCAAAAAGCGGGCTTTGCATCACAATATTATGAACTCATTGGCGACATACATAATAAAAAAGCAGATCTGAAAAAAGCCCGTGAAGCCTATCTGAAGGCGATGGAATTACTATCTCCCGCCAGTGCTGCATCAGGGTATTCTGACATACTGCAGCTGAAAATTGATAATACTGCGCAATGAGCAGGTCACTGAAACGGGCAGTTTTGCTGGCAATATTCGCTGCACTGATGAGCAGCTGTAACGGTGGTGAAAACAAACAGAAAAAACTGGATCAGGAGCAACAGCAGGAGTTCGTCAAGTCACTACCCAAGTCTGAGGCGATTAGTGTGCTCTGGGACCGTGATCTGGGTGAATTTAATACAGTCGGATTTAACTTCGTCGTTGATAATAATATTGGCTATAGTATTGATGCCAAGGGCCAGATGCGTGCAACGGATTTGTCAAACGGGGATTTGCTGTGGAAAAATAAATACAAGCGTGAAATCACTGCCGCAGTTGGACTGGGCCAACAGGCCTTATTTGCCGTAGACAATAAGTCCCGGCTGGTTGCGTTTAGCCGCACCGACGGTGAGCAGCTCTGGCGTTCTGATATTAATTCCGAAGTGCTGATTCCTCCCGTCGTTGCTGCCAATACCGTCATTGTGAAGACACTGGATGCAAAACTGGTTGGTTTTGACCTTGATACTGGCGAGCAACGCTGGACTTATCGTCATGATAAACCCGGGCTGTCATTAAGGGGAGGTTCCACACCGCTGGTCGCACGTAATTTTCTGTTCACCGGCTTTGAAGACGGGCGGCTTGTCGCCGTAGATGCCAATACCGGCAAATTGCTATGGGATGTTCCGGTAGGTAAATCTTCCGGCCGCGATGAAATCCAGCGCTTGACAGATATCGATGCACAACCTGTGATTGATGGTAACAATCTGTACGTAACTGCTTTCCAGCGTCGCATTATGGCACTGGATATTATTGGCGGCCAAATATTATGGACGCGACCTGTTTCAAGTTTTATTGACTTTGAGATTGATTCACGAGCGCTATATATCGTCGACGTGACCAACGTTATTTTTGCACTTGACCGCAATTCAGGTAATACCTTCTGGGTTCAGGAGGATTTAAAAGGCCTTCGCCTGACTTCGATCACCAAACTGCGAGACAAGCTAATTGTTACCGATGAAGATAACCTGTATATTTTGGGCCGTGACGATGGGGAAGTCCTGGGCCGTCAGAAACTTTCGGGAGGTTCGCCTTTGGTGGCGCCTGTTGTCATTAATGAGACGGCCTATTATCTGCTGTCAAATGGCGATCTTAAAGCGCTTGCTTTGAGTCAATAGCGATTGTCGACGCTATCTCGTTATGCTGCCGGTAATCGCCATCATTGGTCGTGCAAACGTTGGCAAGTCAACACTTTTCAATCGTTTGACCCGTTCTCACAAGGCAATTGTCGATGACCAGCCCGGTGTAACCCGTGACCGTCAATATGGTCAGGGCAGGATTGGCGGCAAACCCTATCTGATTGTCGACACAGGCGGGTTATTCAACGATGATGAGACACTGCAGACGCTCATCGAG
>JAHEKD010000356.1 GCA_024638545.1 Gammaproteobacteria bacterium | reverse complement strand
CGCGTAATTTTCCGTGAGCATGCCTTTTTCGATTCTTGGTGACTTCGAATTCGACAAGCTCACCTGGCAATGCACCATCGATGAAATAGACTTTGCCATCGACGCGTGCCACTCCCTCACCTCGTAAAGTGACTGATTCGATAGTGGCTGTCAGGCGATCATGCTTGGCTTTTATGTTGCCTGCCATGAATTCAGAAATTCTTTGAAGTGTTTTTGAGACTGATCTGCAAGAAAGTTTCTTACGACATCACACTCATTTTTATACTCTGGCTCGGTAGCTGACCTGCAATCATGCGCCAGCGTAGATAAACCAGATAGGTATTCAGCACATCTGTCTCGCAATAATCACGTATTTCTTTGAGTTTTTCAGCTTGAAAATAGTCCCAGACATTAGCACCGCTCATACCCATTTTCCCGGGAAAACCCAATAATGTGGCCATAACATCCAGTCTGGTCACCGCTCTTTGTTGATAGGCGGCTAGCACGTCCATTAAATCAGTATGACGAGAATGATAACGGTTGAGGTAGTTATTCCATTTGAATTCCCGGTCATTATCCCCGGTATCCCAGTATCGCGGTGCACTAATGCCGTGCAGCATCGAACGGTAATGCAGCACGGGCAAATCAAATCCACTACCGTTCCAGCTTACCAGGATCGGTGAAAATCGTTCGATACCGTCATAAAATCTTCTTATGATTTCCTTTTCATCTGAATCCAGTGTACCCAGAGACCAGACATTGAACTGGTCACCGCTTCTGAGAACGGCTGAAATAGCAATGACGCGATGAAATGGCAGCGCCAGAAACTCATTGCCACTTTGCTCCCTGCGCTTTGTAAACATGATTTCTGCAACGTCAGAATCTGATATGGCATCATCTATCTCGTAGATTCGCCTGCCCGAGTCGACGTCAGGAATTGTCTCAATGTCAAAAACCAGCGAATTTATCATCAGTAATTTATTGCCATGCCAAACTAAACGGCTGATTTTAACATTAACCCATCTCGCACAATAGAATTCCGTATTTGTGCAGACTACTACGGGTAAGGTGATTTACGGGCAGTTTAAAGCTGTCCTGGAGAGAAGCTGATAAAATGGTGGCCGATTTTTGCCGACTGTTTAACGCTTTTCAGGTTCAAGATATTGACCAGATACTATGCTTAAAGGCGAGTATGTAATCCACACTCGCGTCCTTCAAACGACTTGGTCGGGTCAAAATAATTATTTTCTGCAGGCAAATCGTATTTTGCGATGTAGTCAAGAATGTCCTTTTCTTGCCAGTCGAGAATGGGCGCAATTTTTAACCGGTGTTCATTCTGCAGCGTGACGACCGTCAGGGATTTTCTGTACGCAGTTTCTCGGGCCCTGACGCCTGTAATCCACATATCAGGGTTGATCTCATCAAGTGCGCGCCTGAATGGATTGAGTTTCACCGTATTGGTGAAGTCTCTATGCGCCTGAGTCTCAACATCCGGTATCCCTTTCATTTTTACCGTCAGGAAGGCTGAAGTTGTGTCGGGCGTATAGATTTTCATATTCAAACCAAGATTTTCTATCAGCTCCAGTGCGAACTGGTAGGTTGCATTGGTGTTATAACCGGAGTCAACCCAAATGACCGGAATATTGGGCATGACGCGGGTAACCAGATGCAGCAGAACTGCCGAATTCGGTCCAAAACTGGTGCTGACAGCGGGAGTGTGTGCTGTCTCATGCACCCAGTTAATAATTTCATAGGCGTCGCAGCCTGTAAACAAAGCATTGAGTTGATTGATATCGTACGCAGCACTGTTCATAACTCGATTTTACATATGTGTTTTATTTATAGTACAATTTATATATGACATTATTTAAAATTTCAACTAATAAGTACACATCCGTCAACTATAACCAACGATTTTATACATTAATTTCAATATTTAACTTAATAATTAGCAGTTGACATTATCTTTCGTTCTTTTTATAGTACATATGTATCTGTATTTATTTTTTATAATGTATTATATATAGTACAGGAATGGATGTAATGATAGCTAAAGTGATTATGGCAAATGATCTGTTAACGGGTGATGTAATTTTCCTGTCAAGAGACTCGTGCAGCTGGACACAATATTTACATGATGCCTGGGTTGGCGAATCGGAGCAGCTTATTGAACAAATGCTCACGACAGCTGGCAACTCACACCTGGTCATTGATGCGCTTGCCATTGATGTTGAGCAGGAACAGGGGGAACTACAGCCTAAAACCTTTCGAGAGCAGCTTCGCAGCCAGGGACCTAGTGTCAGACCTGATCTTGGCAAGCAAGCGTTATTACATGCCGCATGAGATAAGGATTCCAGACTTTTTTCATCTTTTGGGATAGATTAATGTACAGATATGATGAGTTTGATGCCGAATTTGTGCGTCAACGTGTTACCCAATTCCGTGACCAGATCAATCGCCGAATTGATGGAACATTGACGGAGGATGAGTTTAAACCACTCAGGCTCATGAATGGCGTTTACTTGCAATTGCATGCTTATATGTTGCGCGTGGCAATTCCTTATGGCACCCTCTCCGCTTCGCAGATGCGTAAACTTGCAGACATCGCAGACAGGTATGACAAGGGTTACGGTCATTTCACGACCAGGCAAAATATACAGTTTAACTGGCCAAAGCTAAAAGATATCCCTGACATACTTGACGAACTCGCCAGCGTGGAAATGCATGCAATACAGACCAGCGGCAACTGCATTCGAAATGTAACCACCGACCAGTGGGCAGGCGTCGCTGCTGATGAAATTGAAGATCCGCGCCCGGTTTGTGAATTAATCAGGCAATGGTCAACCCTTAACCCTGAATTCGCTTATCTGCCTCGTAAGTTTAAAATCGCCGTTTCGGGAAGCACCCGCGATCGGGCCGCCATTAAAGCACACGATATTGGTATACTGACGAAGAAAAACGATAAGGGTGAAACAGGCTATGAAATATATATTGGTGGCGGTCTGGGACGAACACCCTTTATCGCAAAACGCATAAAATCATTTGTGCCCAAAAACAGAATCCTCGCCTATATTGAGGCAATAATGCGAGTTTATAATCTGCAGGGACGCCGGGATAACAAATACAAGGCCCGGATAAAAATACTTGTACACGAAACCGGTACTGAAAAATTAAAAAAGTCAATTGAGCATGAATACACACGAATAGGCAAGGCCCAGGGCAATCTGGATATTACCGAACTAAATCGAATATCTGCATACTTTAAGCAGCCTGATTATTGCAGTCAGCCAGATAACAACGCTGAGCTTCAAAAACAATTGACGGACAACGAGGCATTTGCAAACTGGTATCATACCAACATTGCGCAACACAGACAGCCGGGGTATTGCATCGTGAATGTTTCCCTGAAACCCGTAGGCGGAATTCCCGGTGATGCCACATCAGCTCAAATGCGTACCATCGCCGAGCTTTCAGAGCAGTTTAGCATGGGTGAACTCAGGGTAACGCATGAACAGAACCTGGTACTACCTTTCGTTAAAAAATCTGATTTATTCACATTGTGGAAAAATCTCGATAATACTAACCTGGGCACATCCAATCTTGGATTAATCACGGACATTATTGCCTGCCCCGGACTCGATTATTGTGCATTAGCAACAGCAAGGTCAATTCCCGTGGCGCAAGAGATAAGTAAAAAGTTTGCAGATAGAAAACATCAGAAACTAATCGGTAAATTACAGATCAACATATCTGGTTGTATCAATGCATGCGGCCACCATCATGTGGGCAATATAGGGATACTCGGTCTCGATAAAAAGGGCAAGGAATACTATCAAATAACTCTCGGCGGTGATCAGGGCAGAGATGCCGCAATTGGTAAAATTACCGGTCCCGGGTTTTCAAAAGATGAGATTACAGCGGCAATCGAAAAGATAGTTGACACCTATCTGGCTAATCGAAAC
>JAHEKD010000355.1 GCA_024638545.1 Gammaproteobacteria bacterium | reverse complement strand
ATTTTGAAGTGCTTGCCCTGCAAGTCCCACAGGGCAATATCAATTGCAGCCTTGGCATAGTTATGCTCCACCAGGTTCGCATTCATCGTATGATGAATCCGAGAGATTTGCAGCGGGTTTGACCGACTATAGCAGATGCGATTTGCTCTATTGCCGCCCTGGCACCCAGCGCATGTTCAGCTTGATATATAGACCCGTGCGGACACGTTTCTCCGTATCCCTTGAGTCCGGTATCGGTTTTAATTTCAATGATTGTGCTGTCAAATAAAGTCATTGTCCCTGTTGATGCCCTGTAGGGTTGACCTTTTACCGGAAGATTGTGTTGATACAGGTGTATTTCAGTAACTTTCATTGACAACTGCCTATGGCAGGCTCAATTTTGACGTGCGGCCACCGTCTACACGATATATTTGGCCAGTAATAAAATCAGCATCATCCGAGGCCAAAAATAAAACTAGTTTTGCAACGTCTCCAGGAGTGCCCGTTCGGCCAACAGGATGGATTCCGGCAACTGTTTTTCTGAATTTTGCGGGATTATCCGTGGCCTCAATAAATGCTTCGTTAAACTCCGTATCGATCCACCCCGGCGCAACGGCGTTACAGCGAATACCGTCCATGCCATGATCAACTGCAATCGCCCGGGTCAGGCCATGCAGACCGGCTTTTGAAGCGCAATAGGCCGCGTGTCCGGGGTTTGATCCCAGGCCTTCAATTGACCCGATATTTACAATAGAACCTCTGGATTTTTTTAAATAAGGAAGTGCATATTTTGTCAGTAAAAAAGGTACTGTCAGATTAAGCTCCACTGTTTTTTGCCAGTCCTCCAGCGCCATCTCCTCAATAGTGGATTCCATCATAACGCCGGCGTTATTAACCAGTACATCGAGCTGCCCGGTTTTCTCGATAGTTGCCTCAATTAATCGCTTACAGGCTGAAATCTCAGTTAAATCGATTGGAATGTTTTCAAATAAATCACTTGCTCCTCGTTGTGCAGTGATTACCCATGCACCCTGGCTTGCAAAATGCTGCGCGCATGCCATGCCGATACCCCGGGAAGCGCCGGTAATCAAAACTGTCTTACCATCGAACCTTTGCATGATCCTATACTTGAAATTGGAATTCTGAGTTGAAACAATATACTAAATATTAAAACCATGTGTCACAGTGTTTTAATCCTAATAGACAGGCTTGGCACCATTGACTTCAATTAACGCACCGCAGACATAACTTGATTCATCAGATGCCAGGTAACTGACAACATTAGCGATTTCATCCGGAGCCGCGATTCGTCCCAGTGGCACCGTTTCATCGAGCTGACTTTTTGCCTGATCAGGATCGAGACCGCGTATTTCAAAGCCCGTTCTTAACATGGGTGTATCGACTTCATTGGGACAAACGGCATTGACCCTTATATTATGACAGGCATGATCACGACCGAGGCAGCGCGTCATTGCTGCCACTGCGGCTTTGGTTGTACAGTAAATCAAATGATCCGGGCCGGGATATAGCCCCCAGCAGGAGGCAATATTAACAATTTTGCCGCCACCAGCCGCGGCCATAATTGGAATAGCGGAACGACAAATCCTGAACGGTGCTTCGACATTGATCATCATTGAAAGCGCATAATCCTCATCTGAGGTATGTGTGATTGCGCCCCTGCGCATCAAGCCTGCGTTATTGATAATGATGTCGAGGCGATCGAAAAGCATATGAGTTTTTTCCGGTAACTGGTTACAGTAATCTCTATCAGCTAAATCGCCAGCCACGATATTAACGCTGGCACCTTGTTCTTCGAGGGAGGCCGCGAAATCTGAGAGCGCACCTGCATCAATGTCCGCGAGTGCAAGATCTGCCCCCAGCTGCGCAAACTTTTTTGATATGGCTCTGCCAATACCGCCACAAGCTCCGGTAACAAGTACTGCCTGATTAGTAAACATTAAATTTTCATCCTTTGAGATCATGTTAAGTTATGAAATGAGTTTACATGATGACATTTGCGATACATATACCTTATAATACTTGTTGTATACAATATTTCCATAGGCAAATGACATCAAATAACAAGGACAGGCTTTATACTTCACTCAAGAAACGGATCCTGACATTGGATCTTGAACCTGGCAGGGATCTGGATGAAGTTAAAATCAGTCTGGAATACGGACTCTCACGAACACCTGTGCGGGAAGTCTTTCGCCGACTTGCGGGTGAAGGCTATATTGACATTATAAACAACCGCGGCGCATCTGTGTCTTCAATGAATCATAAGACGCTTAGAGATTTCTATTTGGTAGCGCCGCTGATTTATTCGACTGTCGGCCGGCTCGCAGTCATGAATGCGACTGGCGAACAGATTAAGGAGCTGAAGGAGGCACAAAAAAATTTCAGGCTGGCAGTAAAGTCCAATGACCCGGATAAAATGGCGTTTTACAACGATTGCTTTCATGTCATCACCGGCGTGATGGCTGACAACAAATATATTCAGCCCAGCTTACAACGCCTGTTGATCGATCATGCGCGAATTGCCCAGACCTTCTATCGACCCAAGGATTCCAAAATGCAGCAATACCTTGACAAGGCTGTTGCGCAGCACGACCAGATCATTGCGGCCATCGAAAACGAAGATCCGGAAAAAGCCGCCAATGTCTCACTGCAACACTGGGAACTATCACGAAAAAGAATGGAGATGTTTGTGATTCCCGATGCCCTGCCGTTTGAGCAGGAATTAGTCTCAAATGGGTTAAGCATAATTGAAGATTAACCACACCAACAACCTACCCTTATAAACTGCGAGGATTACGATGCGCTTTGAAGGAATCTACACGCCCGTCATTACACCCTACCATGCTGATCAGACGATTGATAAAAAAGCATTTGCAGATATTGTTGAATATCTCATTGGAGCTGGTGTAAACGGTCTTATTGTTGCCGGAACGACAGGCGAATACTATGCGCATAGCCCGGAGGAACGCATTGAATTAATGGGGCTTGCTAACTCAATTATAAAGGACAGGGTTCCGTTAATAATTGGGACCGGCGCGCTGAGGACGGAGGAGTCCATCGAATATGCACTGGCAGCCAGGCAAAATGGAGCCAGTTGTTTACTTGTGGCTACACCGCCCTACTCGATTCCTACGATGCGTGAAAATGCAATGCATGCCCTGGCTATTGACCGATCTGCAAAACTACCGATTATGCTTTACAACTATCCAGGCCGAATGGGCGCCATGATGGGTGAAGAATATCTGGATCGAGTCGGCCGCTCGCCACGTTTTTGCGCAATCAAGGAAAGTTCCGGCGATATTAACCGTCTGCATTTACTTGCCCGTGATTACCCACATATCCAGTTATCCTGCGGCATGGATGACCAGGCTTTGGAGTTTTTTGCATGGGGCGCTCGAAGCTGGGTCTGTGCAGGATCAAATTTTCTCCCCGCTGAACATATCGCGCTTTATCAAGCCTGTGCGGTTGAGGGAAACTTCGAAAAAGGCCGCCGTATCATGTCTGCCATGATGCCGCTGATGCGGGTACTGGAGCAGGGAGGAAAATTCATACAGTGCGTTAAACACGGCGTGACCATGAATGGACTGGCGGCAGGCGAGCCAAGGAAACCGCTAAAGAAATTAAATAAAGATGATATACGCGCACTGGAGCAAGTTGTCGGCACGTTAAAAATCACAGTTTCAAAAATACTCAATGAATATAAATCTAATGTTACAGAAGGAATACGATCATGAGTGAATTACTATCCCGCGAAGAATACATGGCCATTGCTGACAGTTTAACTCTGCCCACAACCAGCTTTATTGACGGGTCATTCAGGGCGTCTAAATCCGGAAAGACCTTTGCCAGTATTAATCCTGCAACCGCTGAAGATTTGGCAGAAATAGCCGCCTGTGATCAAAATGATGTTGACTTTACGGTCTCGAAAGCGAAGCAGGCATTCGATGATGGC
>JAHEKD010000354.1 GCA_024638545.1 Gammaproteobacteria bacterium | reverse complement strand
CAAACTTTCAGTCACCGAATCATGTATACCTTTTGCACGGTTTCGTGCACCTGACACTGCCCGCTCCAGCCTTGTGGAAAAAAAGCAGCGGTATCGGCCGTGATTTCGATAACCTCACCATTATCATGGGTATAGGTACAGCGCCCCTTAAGAAAATGGCAAAGTTCATCGCTTGTAAGAACACAGCGCCAGGTCCCGGGTGTGCAAACCCAGATGCCGCTCTCAGCACTGCCGTCTGCTTCACGACTAAGCAGTATACCGGAAACTTTTGAAACGCCATCAATGGGCTGTTCAACACTTCCCCAGTCAGTCAGCTGCTTGATATTGTCAACCTCATGCAGCACCGATGTTTCTGCCACTTCGCCACCTTTGGTTTTCATATAGACCATGCGAATGCCACCTGTTACTTCAACAACCCCGTGCCATCCCTGTTTAAAATGAACAACTGTGCCTGGTTTAACTTCAATCACTTCACCAGTGTCGGCTTTATAAACAGCATTACCGCTGACAACATGACAGAGTTCATCATTTGCAAATGTATGTTTCATGATGCCTGCTACCAGAATACGAATACCTGCTTCGGGTAATCCGGTCTCGTCCTGCCAGAGTAAACAAGCCGCTGAACCAGCAACAGTTTTCAGGTTGGCAGTTGTCGAAACTTTACTTAATGAACCTGGATCACAACTGGATGCATTACAGACATGTGGCGCCGATGATTGCAGTTGTGAGCTCACGCATTTGCTGCCTTAAGCAAGGCATCGAGTTTCTCCGCAGCTTGTGTCGGACCGTGTTGTGACTGCATTTGTGCCGAGGTGGCGCTAAGTTTTTCATGCATCCTGGTATCGGTTAGCAATCGCTGAATACTATTCGCCAGATCATCCCCGCTCCAGTTATTGCGGTGCATTTTGATACCATGACCGGTTTCATCAACACGTGTCGCATTGTCGTGCCCGTCCCAGACGTAAGGCATAATAATCGCGGGCGTGCCAAAAAACAGGCACTCCGTGAAGGAGTTGTTTCCACCATGATGAATGACGGCATCCGCCTGCGCGATGACGGAAGGCTGTGGAAACCAGCTACCCAGCTGTACATTATCCGGCACGACAGGAAATTGATCCATGTAGTCACCGACATTCACCAGTGCTCTAACAGGTTGCCGGGCAAGATCATCGATTATTCGCTGAAGTGTTTTGGTATCGCCCGAGCCCAGCGAACCGAAACTCACGTAAACCAGTGGCTTATCATTGTTTGCCTTGAACTCGGGAACCTGATAGTCCTGCTCCTGACGCACACAGCCCTGAAGATAGAAGTACTGTGGTTCTTTCAGCGGCCTGGCGCGCCTGAACTTGACGGCTTCGGGATAGAGCAGCAAATTCAAATACGGAGACGATTCAAAAAATTCACCCACAGGATAAGGCGCTTCACCGCAGCTTTGAAGAAACGCATTGAAATCGTCGTGTATCGGCTTGATGACCTGAATAAATCTTTCCCGGTAGCGCTTCATGCCCTCGTGGTCGTGCTCACTGCAGCCTGATAAATGCGGTGGAATCTGCGGGTCCTCAATTTCATTTTCTGAACATGAAATTATCCGCACCCAGGGGACATCATTTTCAATCGAGTAGCGTTTGATGGCCGGAAACAAAATCACATTATCGACACAGATCAAGTCCGGCTTAACTTTATTCAGCACACCCGGTAAATCTTTTTCCGCCCATTTGGAGGTATCGACGATGGCTTCCCAGCAGTCACGTACGTAGTTATCAATCTGCTCATAGGGCGACTTGTCGAAGTTCTCGATATGGCCGTTAATAAAATCCTGCCAGTATTTGGCCATAGCTTCAGGCTCCATGGGCTCCGACATATTAACAAGGTGCTCCTCAAAGCCATAGCCACGGTAAATACCGCTCATGCCCGGGTCCGTTAAAAATACCGGATTATGGCCCAATGCCTTGCAAGCCTGGGCAATGCCTACAGAATTCAAAGCCGGGCCGAAAGCCGCTTCAGGAAATAATGCAATTGTTCTTTGTTTCGACATAATATTAAACCATTGTTTATAGATTCTTTGAATTAACAGGTAAGCACACTGGCCTGGTTTGCCGGCCAGCTGCACCACAATGTTTGTCCGGGAAAAAATCGATTCCGCTCGGCCTCGGTACTGGTCACGCGAACCTCAATATCAATACTACCGGCCTTTGATTTAAGATGTACTTTTAAATCCTGACCCAGATAGGCGATATCAAAAACTGCAGCCTCTATCGCAGCCTCAGCCTGTGCAGGCCTTTCAACCGTCAGCAAAATTCGTTCGGGGCGCACCGTCAGCCAGACGTCATCACCTATTGTGAGATCATCAGTACGTGCACTAATAAATCCATTGCCGGCGATCTCAATACCATGCTCGACAACCCGGCCGGGTATGAAATTCATAGCACCTATAAAACCAGCCACAAAGCGATTCCTGGGCCTCTCATACAGCACATGGGGCGTGGCAAGCTGCTCGACTCGACCCCTGTTCATAACTGCAACACGATCCGCCATAACCAATGCTTCTTCCTGATCGTGCGTGACGACTAAAAACGTTATTCCGATTTCATGCTGCATACGTTTTAGTTCCAGCTGCATCTGGGTGCGCAATTGTTTATCCAGAGCGGCCAGCGGTTCATCCAGCAGCAGCATTCGAGGGCGTTTAACAAGCGCACGGGCCAGAGCAACCCGCTGACGCTGGCCGCCTGAGAGCGATGCAGGCTTGCGCTGTGCGTAATCGGTCAACTGGGTCATGTCAACAATTTGACCAACACGCTCGCGTATTTCCATTTTTGTGCAATTTTCCATTTCCAGGCCATAGGCAATATTTTGCCATACGCTCATATGCGGAAACAGTGCGTAGGTTTGAAACATCAAATTTAACGGACGATGAGCGGGACAGAGGTTTGTAATGTCTTTATTATCGAGTAAAATTTGACCCGCCGACGGTGATTCAAACCCAGCGAGCAGTCGTAACAGTGTGGTTTTACCGCACCCTGAAGGTCCCAAGAGGGCAAAAAACTCCTGATTTGCGAAGTCTACCGATACATTGTCGACAGCCCTTACCCGATTGAAATGTTTGCTTAATCCCAGTGCCTGCAGAAGAATATTACTCATAAAGCGGATCGCTTTTCGAGCCGCTGTGAAAAAAACAGCAATGTAAAGCTAAACAGCATCACTATGGTCGCCATTGCATTTATCTCCGGCGTGACGCCAAAACGAATCATCGAATAAATCTGCATAGGCAGTGTCGTTGAAGCCTGACCGGCACCAGCGGTAAAGTAGGCAATAATAAATTCATCCACCGAAAGTGTGAACGCCAGTAATGCGGCAGCGAGAACACCAGGTAGAATAATCGGCAGGGTGATGCGACGAAAAGTGGTCAAAACCCCTGCCCCAAGGTCGTAAGATGCCTCGACAACCGCCGAATCAAAATGTTTTAGACGCGTTCGCACGACCGCACATACGAAAGCAATATTAAAGACAGTATGACTGATGATTATGGAATGCAGACCGAGGGTGAATTTCAGCAGAGTAAAAAAAGATAAAAGCGCGATCGCCAGAACTATATCGGGAATAATCATCTGCGCAAACAATAGAGCCTCCATTGAATTCGAAAGACGTTTCCCACGCTCTACACCCATCGCCAGCAACGTACCAATAACGGTTGCCAGAATTGTTGATAGCGTTGCCACTATCAGGGTATTTCTTGCCGCGCTCAATATTGCCGTAGATCTAAACAATGCCGCATACCAGTCAAGCGTGGCGCCGCTCCATACTGTCGGTAGACCGCTTTTGTTTAAACTCAACAGCATCAAGACGAGAATCGGGATATATAAAAATGCATAGACCAGCACTAAGTACAGCAAGGCGACAGAATTACTTTTTGTTACAGATTTAACCATTGCGCGTTACTTGCGCCTCGCCCTGCAT
>JAHEKD010000353.1 GCA_024638545.1 Gammaproteobacteria bacterium | reverse complement strand
CCGATTGCTGCCTCGGATAATGGCAGATCCGGCACTCCCGTCGGTAACGACGGGTCTGGTGCAATCAGGTCGGCAAACCGGCGCTTGGGTGCGGCCATCTCCACAATTTTTGCGAGAGCTTCAAATGACAGCATAACGACTTCAGGCTCGGCACGATTCCTGACCACCTGCGCGGAACCGGACGAGGCACGTCGCAGCACTTCGCTGAACTTGTTTTTTGCTTCACCCACCTGCAACTGATCCACCGTATCCGGGTCCTCGCCGGTGTCGACCACTGCCCGAAAAGCGTCGACCAGCGTCTCCCCAAACCGATCTTCCAAAGCTTTTAAATCCATTGATTTCATCATGCACCTCATAATTAAGGCCAAATATATGGCTAATCTGGCCTAATTAATATAGCATAAATATAGCCTGATTCAAGTTTTATTTGGCTAAATAGCATTTATCGTTATCAAGCATTAAAAACAATAAGTTACCAATGATTTGGCTGTTGCCAATTCAAAACCATCCTTGGACGGACCCATAGCTGTCCCGGATTACCGTTCTGCCCGGATAGCTTGAACCTGGGTAACGGCAGGATCCTCACGCCAATGTCATGTCCTCCGTTACCCCTGCGCCCAGGTTAAAGTGTTACCTGTGCGCCCGGTCGATACCCCACACCCCAACCCTTCTCCCAAGGGGGAGAAAAAGTCTCGGTCGCGGCCCACGCACTAACACCCTCAGGGGGAGGTAATGTTTTGGTCGGTCCTCCCGACGCTTCGGGGGTGGAAAATACGCATTTGAAACCTGACCCGTTCGGCCTAGCATCAATCTGTTGGCAACATCGGACCCTCTGCGTCGGGTGCTGGCACCACAACATGTTGGTTTTTCTTCCCAACTACATCACCTATGGCTACATTGTCAGGACGAACTCGATGGAACTCACTCAGAAAATCAGAAATTCGCCGCTGGGCGTAGAACTCAGTGATCAGCAAGCTGAGGTTCTTGCTGGCCTTGCGGAAATGCGTCAACTTGCGGACGGTCAGTATCTGATTGAACAGGGGGCTAATGACAGTGCGCTACACGTAATAATTTCCGGCCGTCTTGAGGTGACAAAAAAAACCGGCGTCGGTGACGATATCAATCTGCACGTGCTGCGCGAAGGCGATCTGGCTGGCGAGTTGAGCTTTATCGATGACATGCAGCACACCCTGGGTCTGCGCGCTTTGGGTGACTGCGAGGTGTTCAGTATTAAACGCCAGGACTTTCAGGCCCTGATCAATCGGGAACCTGAACTTGTCTACAAAGTCATGTGCGCCATCATGCGTTCCGTACACCGGATCGTGCACCGTATGAATCATCAGCATATGGAACTGACAAATTATATTACGAAGCAGCACGGTCGTTATTGACGCAAGTCTTTATGATTGATCCCGACCTGAAAACGCCGGGATTTTCTCGCTATGATCGCCAGGGAACCTGACCTTGTCTGCGAGAATTTGGCGTCATCATGCGAACCCTGTACCGGATCATGCGCTGTACGAATCATCAGCATTTCGAACGGACCAATGACATTCCCGGGCAGCACGACCGTTATTGACGCATGTCTTCGTTATTAATCCCGATCTGAAAAACCCGGCCAATCGTACCGGGCGCCGTCGTGCACAGTTTCGAATCAGACCGATTTATGCTAACGCCAATCGAACCAACCCGACGCCGCGCCGCCGCAACAGACAAAACAAAGCCCGGCCAAATGGACCGGGCTCCGTCATGAAAAGCCTCACATCATGCGGCTGCTTTTCGCCCTTTGAAACCCAGCAGACCCAATGCGGATGCAAACAGCCAGATGGCGGCCGGCACTGGAATCGGTGACGCACCGCGAACAACATCGTCAAACGTTGAGCCGATGACAAGATTGTCGACCAACACCGTCTCGTTTAAATCTGAATCTGACTGGCGCAGGGCAAACGAGTTCACCATATCACCCGGATCAGCCCGGTCATCGCCGACAATGGAGGTATCGGAGGCAAAGAGTGCATCGATCCACAGCGTCGCGATATTATTCACCTGGTCGTATTTCACAACGGCACGATACGTTACCCCGAAATCCAGGTCTGTACCCCAGATGGCATCCGCGGTCGAATCGTCAGACGCAATGCCGACGGTAAAGTCACCGCCACTGGTTGCAGAAACAACATCCAGCCGTGCTGAAAAATCAAAACTGTCGGCCACTCTAAAATGGGCAAAATATTCGTTGTCTGTTCCGATGATCATACCTGAGGCGTTGACGGTAAAATCAAGCCCGTAATAGATGTCTCCCGCAACACCTGTGAATTCAATGTTGGCGTCTTCAGAAGGGGTGCCGTGTTGGACCACAACCTGCCCACCCGAAACCAGCAGGTCGCCGGCGGTGCCGCTGTGAGTGGCCCAGCCACCATTTGGTACGAGACTACCGTCGGCATAGTCAAAATTGTCAAATGCCAGGATTGCGGCAGAGGCTTGCACAGATGCAATCATCAGCCCCAGCGAAATCAGAATCAAACGGGTAATGTGTTTCATTGTTGGGTCTCTCCCCTGATATAAATTAATTAATCGCGGCCCTGGTCAATGGTCAGACCCATGCTGTCGCTGCCGCGTTTTCTTATTGCCGGCGCGCCTTTTCTAACCATTAGCGATTCCCGACTTTTACAGAGTGAGTGAATCCCCGGAATATGTCAACTGCACGAAATTTCAGGCAAATCTCCACTTATCAATCAGTCAGATATGATTTTTCAGGCCCACTCGCGTGAGCACGGAAAAAAACACCCCGAACTCGCACAGGCGGGGTGCAAAAACGTCTGATTTTTCATTGCTTTTGGGCATCGCATTACTCAGCAAATAATTATGGGTACCAGGTGTGTCCTTGCGTTTCATGACGACATGCACTTTTTTCTGACAGCACAAACCTCCTGTACTTCGACGGGTACCGGGTTGACATATGTCAAATTAAAACCATCTCCGTCGGTGGGTTTCACGACAGTTTCCTGCATACTGTATGCATGTAAAGATGAATTAACCTGCGTAATGATTTTTAGCTAATTATGTAAAGTAATGACGAAAACGCACAGAATATAAACACCGCGAAACACCTGCCCAAAAGATTTAGTGAACCGGGCTGTTGCGCAATTTGATCACCTGAATAGCAAGCCGCGAGCAAGTCTGCTGCGCCTGTTTCACAACACGCTAGTCCTCATGTTTTTAGCGCACGAACCATGTGTGGAAGCACCCCGGCTGAGTTTGCGGTTACCGAAAACTGACACACTGCAGTTAGCGGTGTTTGCTGCGGGTTGATCTCAATGAGCACAGCGCCGTTGCTCCTGGCGGCAAGACCCAGCTCAGATGCCGGATAAACCAGTGACGAGGTGCCGATCGACAGAAAAACATCACAATCGTCAATCGCCTCGGCACTTGCCTGCAATACTTGTGGTTCCAGAGCCTCGCCAAACCAGACGACATCCGGCCGGGCCATTGCACCGCAAACAGGACAAAGCGGTGGTTTTTCGGAACGGGTTGTATCCGGAGCGAGCGCCGTATTTTCGGCAAAACAGCGATTGCGAAATATATTACCGTGAAACTCAATGACGTCAGCACTACCGGCGCGCTGGTGAAGACCGTCCACATTTTGAGTGATCAGCGTCAGCCGCTCAACCCGTTTGGCAAGCTCGGCCAGCGCATAATGGCCGGCATTAGGCTCGGTATCACTGATGAGTTGGCGGCGCCACTGATACCAGGCATAGACCATTTCCGGGTTTTTTCTGTAGGCCTCGGCAGTCGCCAGGTCTTCGGGTCTGAATTTTTCCCACAACCCCGACAGCGCATCACGAAACGTCGGTATGCCGCTTTCAGCCGACACGCCCGCACCCGTCAGCACCACGCAATGACGGGCCTGTTTTAGCTGCTCTGCAATTGCGTTGATGTGGTTATCTGAATTCATTTTGTCATGCGGGCGCTTAA
>JAHEKD010000007.1:4467-16141 GCA_024638545.1 Gammaproteobacteria bacterium | reverse complement strand
AAGCCCGGGTTTTTTTAATAGTAAATTCAGTGCGGCAGTCGCCCTGGTATAGGCTTCGCCGCCGATTTCAAGAAAGTTGGCCGGGCTGCCGCCATAGTGTGAGACCACGTCCATGGTTGTCATGGTCAGGCCGGCGCCGTTGGCGATGACGCCAATATCGCCATCGAGCTCAACCAGTTTCAGATCCATCTCCTTGGCGGCCTGCTCCAGCTCGGTTAGTTTATCCGGAGCGCCTTTTTTAGCGAGCTCTGCCTGCCTTGCGACGGACGAATCCTCGAGCACAAATTTACAGTCCAGCGCAATTACTGAACCGTTCGCTAACAACACCAGTGGATTAATTTCAATTAACTCGGCGTCATTGTCACTGTAGGCACGGTAAAGCTTCACCAGCACGTTTGCTACACTCTTCTGACTGGCTGCAAAATCCAGGCCATCGATTAACTTCAGTGCGCCTGATTCATCGAGCCCGGCGTCGATATCAATAGCCTGTCTGCGCAGTTGCCCGGGGTGGTTTTCGGCAATCTCCTCGATCTCCATGCCGCCTGCCGCCGAAAAGAGAATGATTGGCCCTTTCGTCGCCGGGTCGTTCATGACCGCAGCGTAGTACTCCTGCACGATGTCTCCCTGTTCCTCAATCAGGACCTTTTCTACACTGTAGCCGCTGATCTGCATTTGTAAAATCCTGGCGGTATGCTCAGCGGCCTGCTCGGCGTTGCCGGCTAACTGAATGCCGCCGGCCTTGCCGCGTTTGCCTGTGGGCACCTGCGCCTTGATGACGCATGGACCGATGTCGTTGGCGATCTGAAGTGCCTGTTCAACGCTGCTCGCCACAGCTCCGCCGGGGGTTTTAATGCCCGCATCACGCAACACTGCTTTACCCGCATACTCTTCAAAATTCATGTTATTTCCTGGTTGGTTTTACTGAGTTGTTTAGCGGCCATATTTTTTCCAGTACTCGCCAAATAATTCTTCCTCGCTGGGCTTGTCTTCAGCAATCGTTGTCACCAGATGGGTGATATTGAGAAAATGCCGGTAATTCAGGTTCTCACTGATACTGTTACCGCCCCAGGTACCGCAGCCCATGCTCAGCGTGAAGGGCAGGCCGGTGTTAAATCCACCGCCGTTACCAAATGTATGTGCCTGGTTTACGAGCACCCGGACAACCTCAAGCTCTTCTGCAAGCTCGGTGGCGTGCGCCAGCTCACTGGTATGTATGCCGCAGGAGTGGCCGCGGCCCTTGTAATTCAGCATCCGGCTGAGTGTTTTCTTGGCCTGCCTGAAATCACCGGCGCGATAGACGGTTAGCACCAGCGATAGTTTTTCATCCGAAAAGAGATAATCATCACCGATTCCGGTTTCCTCAACCATAAAAAACCGGGCTGTTTCACTGCCGGTTCCCAGCCCGATCTTGTGTGCGAACAGGTCAGCATCCTTGGCGATCAAATGGCGATTTAACTTGCCGTTTTGCCAGAGGCTTTCCTGAATCATTTCTTTCTCATCCGCGCTGCACAGATAACCGCCTGCCGATTTCAGTGCGGCAATCGCGTCGTCATAAATTTCATCGACAATAACCAGCGAGTTTTCCGACGAGCATGATGTTGAATTATCAAATGTTTTAGACTGGCAGATCTTGGCTGCAGCATCGTCAAGATCTGCCGTGGCGTCGATGATCACACAAACGTTACCAACACCCACTCCGATTGCGGGTTTCCCGCTGGAATAGGCACCTTTTACGTTATTCTGGGAGCCGGTGACCACAGATAAATCGCAGCTGCGCATCAGGGCATTGGTGGCGGCCTTGTTGACCGGCGCGGGCAGCACCTGCACCAGGTCTGCGGGCGCACCCACCCGGGCCAGCCCCTGTCTCATTAAATTCACGCTTTCGCTCGTCGTTCTCAGACCTGCCGGTGAGGGTGCAATGATAATGGCGTTGCAGCCCTTAATCGCCATCATGGCTTTATTTACCGGGGTCGCTGACGGATTGGTGGAAGGCGTGACCGCCGCCACGACGCCCACCGGTTTTGCGTACTTGACTAGACCTAGCTCGGGTTGTTCTTCAATAATGCCGACTGTTTTTGCCCTTGATAAATCACGCAGTGTGCCGAAGGTTTTGCGCGTGTTTTTGATGATCTTGTCGGCGACCTTTCCAAGACCGGTATCCTCGACGGCGAGCTCCGCCAGCCGTTTGGCATTATCACTGCGATACAGTGACCATGCCAGTGCGGTGACCGCATCATCAGCCTGCTGCTGTGAGGCATTGGCAAATTGTTGCTGCGCGACCCTGGCTTTGCGCAGGAGACCATCGACAACCTGCTGTGCCTGGATTACTTCATCGTTTTGTTGAGTTTGTTGTGCTGTGTTTGCCATCATGCTAGTTTCATTTTGATTATTTCTTCAGTTAAACAGAACTTACAGGCTCCCGTCAATCGGCCAGGAGTCTGTAGCCTGTGTTAATTAAAGTTCTGGAGCTGCTACTCTTTTTTAAGATCTTTCAACAGCCCTTCAAGATAGGTCTGCCGCTAGCCCGCTCAGTGGTTATTCAAGAGTGGTACGAAAATTACACAAACGCAGATTAAGTCTGGCCATCAATTTCTTCGAATACATTCGCAGCGATATTTTTTCGGCTCTTGTAGGGATCGAAAATTCGTCCGCTCATGACAATGTACACACCTGGTGAAAGCGCTTGAACAGCGGCAACGGCGCAACCAATATTGAAGACAGCGTCAGTGTCACGAATTCGGGCAGGTTCCATCGACCCGGTGAGCACGATCGTACGATCCGGTATTCCGTTGAGAGACTTCGCCGTCTTGATCATCGTGTCAGTACCGTGCGTTATCAAAACAGAGTTTGAGTCACAAGTCTCAATTGCCCGGCGGATCTTTGCACGATCGGCATCGTCTATCTCAAGGCTGTCCTTGCGCAAGATTGACTGAACGTCATAGTCAAAATTAACATTCATTTCGCGCAGCACTCTCGAAATCTGGGGTTCACCCACCTGGTAATCAGACTTTGCATCAAAGTAAATTTTATCGATAGTTCCGCCACACGCCAGGATATTAATTTTAGATCTGCTCATACTATTGCGTTTATATTTTGATATGGCCAGTTTAGCAAAAGTTGGGCTGCCTGATGTACCCACGCATGATACTAAATAGATTTACAGGCTCGGCATATGAGAACTAATTTCAACTGAGTTCGGTCCCAAACGAGTCGTCTGATCATTCAGGAACTGAGATAAATCCAGATTTTCACATTTTCGCTCGTCATTGGCTTGCCGCCTTTTAACCAAAGTACCATTTGCGGTCCAACAACATTAAACGTGTGTATTTTATGATCAAGCGGAATATCGTAACTGTTCGCCAGCGTTACGCCGCTAATTTTACCCATATACATCGTGCATGAGCTGGCGGTTGTTGTACCTATCATTATATTTACTTTTCTGAATCCTGTTATATCAACAGGGTTATTGCCTTGATTAAGCGGAACCATTGCCGAACCGTGCTGGCTGTATTCGACGGTAACAGGATGATCGATGAAGTTCAGAAACTCTGTGTTTGGTATGTCTGTCATATTGGCTGCCTCCTATGTTTCCTAAGAAATGGGTCAGCCTGCTGGCCGGGCCCCATGCTGAAACGCCAATATGGCCTTGCAGAGCGGGGAAGTCAACTTTACAAAAACAACGTTCGTTTAATGTAAACGATATAACGAGTTGAAATTCAGGGCAGGCTAGTATGCCACCATGATTTCATTGCGACGTAAAAACGGTAACGTCCAGGGTGGGTTATAGCGCGCCAGCTCAGGATTGCCGGTGGGGGTGATGCCCTTGCTATCCAGCCACGCCATCAGCGCTTGTGTTTTTTGTGCAACTTTATTTTCGCCGGTTAGACCGGAAAAACGAATGACTGCATAATTCGCAGCCGGCACCTCACGCAGGGTCACTGACGGGTTATTAGGTTTTGGCAAGGAGTCCAGGGTGTACTGACTCGGCATGACAAGATGTACGCGCCACTGTCCGTTGGCTTGCTGCATGCTTACCGGCGCTGTCATGCTGATTTTTTCGGAATTAGGCGCCATGGTAACCGGTGCAGTCATGCTGATTTTATCACTGTCACCTCCTGCTGAGGTGTTGTTACCAAAAATATAGTCCGCGATCAACTTAAATCCAGCGCTTGATGCGCTGTCCGCCGAGCCTGATACCAGCGTCTCTGCCAGGATTTTAGGGCTGTAAGCACGTAACTCATAGTCCCCTGACTTTTCTATTAGTGTGTAATTGGGTTCTTCAATCGCCATAGCAGTTCCTGCAAAAAATAAAAGGAAACATCCTGAAAACAGACACACTAGCATATTCACCACGCTATGAATATTGCTGGCAATATAATCAGTTCTGAACACGCAACCATAAATAGTTCTATATCCAGAATTGCCAACAACACGGTAGTTAGATGCGCACGCACAAGCGAGGCCGGTCAGCAGGGTCGACCTGAATATAGCAAACATAAAACCCGGATTTTTCACGTATAGTCCTAATTAATCAGCCAACCTGAGTTGAGTGGGGAACCTGCACACATACACGCGGCGCCGGATAATAATGATCACAGGCTGCGCATATAAATTTAAGTTAATCGCATATCTGTATGCTAGTTTAACGTTCTTTGCTGTCAGTATTATTAATGCCGGCATTGAGTGATCTGTGTGTGCAAAGCGCATCTTGGACGATGAAGCCGCTCGATGAACTTCTCGATTAGCTCACCCGTTTTGCATAAAGCCCAGAGTGAAAAGTAGTGCCGCCATGATTGCGGCCATTGTGCGCACGTGGTTCCAAAATGTCCACCGAGTCAGGTAGCGATCCCATATGCAACTGCTTGCAGGGTCACAGGCTGAAACGGCAGCCAGCTTATTATTCAGCGGCACGTTAATACTCAGGGTGATAACAAAAGTGCCGGCAAGATATATGATACTGCCGCCCAGATAGTACAAGGCTGAAGGATCTGCACCGCACCCAATAGTGTAGCCAAGCATGCCGAGCGAGAGCAGGGCAGTTCCCATGAAAACACCCAGGAACAGGGGGTTTATGACGACGATATTAATAGACTGCATCGCCGCAATACCGGTGGAGGAGGCCAGGCGGGCCAGGGCTTTCATCACGAAACATGAAAATGCAAAGAAGACCCCGCCAATCAGCCCTGAACCGAACAGCAGGGATAATCCGATCACCAGCGCCAGTTGATCCATCAGGCTGCCTTTGACTTGTGTGAGTATGAAATGTCCCAGACGCCCGAATCGGCAGCCCGGCGCGCATACACGTCAAAATCTGTCGGCTCGCGCCCCAGCGCCCGCCGGACGCCGTCGCAGACGCGGGCATTCCTGCCATCGAGTACGGTTGAAAACAGATAGTCCAGTAACCATGCGATGTCACTCGCAGCACCAGACTCGGCTATGCCGGCTGCAAAAGCCTGCTGCGGGATCTGGACATACTCTATCTCGCGTGTGCTGGCTCTGGAGATTTCTGCTGCCGCCTGTGTGAAGGTCAGCATTCGAGGTCCGGTGACCTCGTAGATCTCGCCTGAATGGCCGTCTTCGGTTAGCGCTGCGACGGCAACATCAGCAATGTCATCAGCATCGGCAAACGGCTCCGGAACATCCCCCGCTGGCAGCGTAATCACACCCTCCAATACCATGCCCAGAAATTCTCCTTCGGAAAAATTCTGGTTAAACCAGCTGCATCTGACCACCGTCCATTCAGTGCCCGAGTCCTGAATAATACGCTCACAAAGTTGTGCTTCCTGTTCACCGCGGCCGGACAGCAAAACCAGGCGCTCTACACCGTGCTTCACGGCTTTTACGGTAAAGGCACGGATAGCATTCGCGGCACCCGGAATAGCAAGGTCCGGCGCGTAGCTGATAAAAACTGTTTTCACGCCATCCAGTACGGCGTCCCAGCTGTCCCGGTCATTCCAGTCGAAGGCCGGGTCAGCGCGCCGGGAACCGACACGTGTCGCTATGCCGCGGCGCGTCAGGCGCTCAACAACACGGCCGCCGATCTTGCCGGTGCCACCGAGAACCAGCGTCACTGCATCTGATCGTCTGTTACTGTTCGATTTGTATTCCATGATTTACTCCTTTGTTTAAGTTTTGTGTTTCAGGGTTCCTGAGACTAAGCAGGGCAAGCACACACACCAGCCCGGTAATCAGCTCGAATGAGGTTGCTGCAATCAGTTCAGCGCCGGGCAAACCGTCGATGACCATGCTCGACAGTCGTGACAGGCCGTAAGACAGGTAGAGCGCGGCGGCAGTTGCGGTGGACGCGAAAGTCAATCGCGGGTTAAAGACACCGGCCAGTATCAGTATTCCGGCAGCCAGTAGCGTCCCGCTTGACGACTTGAGTTCATTGGTCAGATTTGCATCACTGCCAATCTCTATCCCGTAGCTTGCATAGAAGACTTGCGGAACAAACAGGATGGCGCAGGCAATAATTATTGCGGTGGTTCCACTCACCAGCAGCACGATGCTGATATTTGCCGCCTTATTCATGTTAAACATTTTCATGGATATCTCCAGGTAGTGACTTGACACAGTGTCAATTGACATTGTGTCAAGTGTAGAGTAGACTTTACACCATGTCAAGTGAAAACATCGAAACGCGTACTAGAATCCTGGAAGCAACTGTACGTATCCTAGAGGACCATGGTGGCCGTGACGTTCGCATGAGCGATATCGCCAGGGCAACCGGGATCTCGCGCCAGGCGGTTTACCTGCATTTCGCATCGCGTGCTGAGCTGCTGGTCGCTGCCACGAGGTATCTGGACGAGATTCTGGATGTGGATCGCCGCCTCGCACCTTCCCGCGCAGCGACTTCCGGCACCCAGCGCCTGACGCTATTTATAGATTGCTGGGGCCACTATATCCCGGAAATTTATGGCGTTGCAAAGGCGCTGTTGCTGGCGCAGGAAACGGACGAAGCGGCTGCCGCGGCCTGGGATGACCGTATGCAGGCCATGCGGGACGGTTGCCGCGCGGCGATTGAGGCGCTGCACTCAGAAGCTAAGCTGGCGCCGGAGTGGACGCCCAAAGGGGCCACTGATGCGCTTTGGACAATGCTTCTGGTACCGAATTGGGAAAACCTTACCGGCAATTGCGGCTGGTCGACACGGCAGTATGTTCGCCGGATGAAAACTGTCGCAACGCGAACCTTTATAAAAGAGTCAATCAGGCCTGGTAAAAAATAAAGCCATTGTCGATATCGTAAAATTCATTGATTCATCACCGCAGCCAGATGAAACAATATGTTAGAAAATCCAGTAATTTGGTCATTGGTTTCATGATAAGGTATATCTGACTCTAAGATAATAATCGAAAAAAATAACAATAAGTTAACTCAAACAGAACCTGCCTGCAGTCATCATATATGCATGGCGCAAGGCGTATACAGATAGATATGCACTAACTGGAGGATTGATTATGGAATTTGAAACAAGGACATCTGCAGATGTCATCAACGATCTCAAAACAAAAGCACAGGCAGATAGTAACTTTATTCCACTGCTGACAGCATCGCTTGAAAAAGCCAGTTCGCAGGCCAGGGAACACCTGGATGACAAACTTTATTCTGCACTCGACTGGCCACAGGATTTTGAAGGGTATGTTGAATACCTTAACCGGTTTGCAAGGTGGACACCGCAACAAAGCAGTGCTGAAGCATGGAAGCCGGATAAGGTTCCCCCGCATCAACAGGCGAGCCAGGAGGTTTATGACCGGCTTTGCCATTTTTACTGGTTGATTGACCAGGGTGTCGGCCCTGATTCGGACACGATTGTGCAGAATATTCCCTGGTTTTCTGAATGGCTGGTCGACTACGCCAACCTTTGGGGATGCTTTTTGAATACCACGGAATCGTTTAACAACGATATTTTGCAAACGTTTATCACTGACTCACCGAAATTTAAAGTTGAAGACTCCATGGTCAACGGCAGGCCTAACTCGCCGAGCGGCTGGCTAACCTTCAACCAGTTTTTTGCCAGGGAGCTTAATCCCGGGTTACGTCCGATTGATGCACCGACCGACAATTCGATAGTGACCTCACCTGCAGACTGTACCTACAAGGCTACCTATGCGATCGATGAAAATTCCAGTATCCCTCAGGTAACCATTAAGCAAACCCACAGGTTTGCCAATGTTGAGGATCTGCTCGAAGGCAGCCTCTACAGGAGCGCGTTTGCGGGCGGCACCTTTGTGCACTACTTCCTTGGCCCCTACTCTTATCATCGATTTCATACACCCGTGGCCGGCTTCGTGCGGGAATGTTATGCAGTTAAGGGTTCGGTCTATCTGGCGGTAAATCTAAAAGATAACCAGTTTGATGCGCCTGACAGTTCGCAAGGGGGTTACGAATTCCTGCAGGCTCGTGGTGTGATCACGATTGACACCGCCGGTTCACCTTATGGTGATGTCGGCATTGTGGGCGTGGTTCCGGTGGGGATGTGCCAGGTCTCTTCGGTGAATATGATCGCAACCCAGGGGAGCCAGGCACTCAAGGGTGATGAGTTTGGATATTTCCTGTTTGGCGGTTCGGATATTATTGTTCTGTTCCAGGCCGGAACCGATCCCGTAATCAACAGGGACGCCCAGTCCTATCGGCTCTACGGCACTCCAATTGCAAGCCTGTCAAAAACGAAGCGTTAATATAGATATTCGTGAACGATATAAACATCATTACGGGGTAGTTGCCGGCTACCTGCCGACCAATCTTGACGACCTGGCGCGGTGGCATATGCAGATTGCGGCGGAACTGGCGAGCTTTAAAAGGACGGGCCGCTGGAGGCTCACTCGTCGGTGGCGGCACTTCGAAAATTGATCGACTCCGATCCGGAAATACAGAGGTTGGTGAGTGAAATGATGACGCCGATTGATAAGCATATTCCACTGTATATTAAATCAAGCCACCAGTGGCATGTTAGTTGATTGGCTTATTACCAGGTAATAAATTTATGAAAAACTATTTCTGACCAAAGCGAGACGAATAGTCAAGCCAGGGGGAGACTTCGAAAACTTCTACTCGAGCCATGCTCAATTTTCAACAACTGTTGAATAGTCGAGCATTAAACATGATTGAAAGTGTCTGACTCATCGATAAGTATATTCCTGATGAGTTAAACCAGCCGGATGAAGATAGCTAGCTGTTGAGGGGCGTTTACCCAGCAGAAATAACCAACGGAAAGTATTACAAGCGAGTCGGTACATCGTACTTTTTAACATTTACCAGGGAATTGACCATAATCAAGAAGGCGCAGCAAAAATAAGTATAAGCTGGTAGCGGTTTGCGCATTACACCGCTGAAAATGCGAGGGATTCTGGTTTACAGCGCAATAACTCTTGCAATACAGGAGAAATAAAGATGGCACATAAGCAGGCATTCTGGGTGCACGGCACTTCTGTGCAAATGGAACGTGAAGGTTATTTTATCTCAAAACAACGTGCAGGGTATGCTGCAATGTTCAAGACTCACGGTAAGGAGTGGTTTCATTTCGCTATCCCGACCCCTGTGATTGTTAATGATAAACGTACAAAACTCAAAAGAATATTTGTATTGTATGAGACGAAGGGCACGGCCAAGATCACTAACATCCATATCCACGATGGGGTAAAAACTGTAAAGGCGTTTAAAAAAATCTCCTTCAGCGGTGACCACTCAAAAAAAATCGATAAATATAATGTCTGGGAGATTAAGCCTGTTCAGGTAAAGTTCGGTCTGGGAATATCAGTACATGTTGATTTTGGTCCCCCGACAAAACTCGGTGTTCCGGAAATCAGGTTCACATCCGCTGGTGCTGATTACAGCACGCCCTGATAAAAGGAGGAATACGATGCCCGATGATAATCATATTAGCTATCTTGACAACAAAGAAATTTCCAGCCTGGAAAAACATTGGGAAAATGCTGAATTTGCGATCGCTCGTTTGGCAGATAAAGAACCCGAAGAGTTACCCGAAAAGATCGATTTGTCAAAATATTTACATTACATTCGTAATCAGTATGGCGGATGCTGGGGCTATGCGACCCTGGCAGTGTGGGACATCATGAACGAAATTGTCTGCCCCTATTCCCCCAACCTGTCTTTTAGACAGTGGCGAACATTCCACAGCAAGCTGGATCTATCTGAACAACACCAGGGCGTTTTCAGTCCCGATGGCCGCTTTCATGAGTTTTATAAAGGCGGGTTGGAGTGGAACCGAAAATACTTTACCTGGGAGAATGTGCCTGGAGGAGATAGCGGGCTTTTTCGTGAATTCCTGAAAACAATAACTGGTTTAGCCTGGGTAAGCGATGCAAAGATAAAAAAAACCAAGCCGATGATCATCACCGCCACGAAGGATTCAAAATCACTGACACTGACGCTCAGCAAAAAGAAAACCAAAGTCACAATTGCTATTAACAATGGTGGATCGTATGTGCACAATGTGCACATATCAAACCGGGAAGATGGCAAGCAGGTAATAAGTTCAACCAGGCCGACTTTTTTTCAGAGCTTTGGTTGTACTACCGAGGGAACGGAACCGACTTTGCATGGTTATCCCTGTTTATGGCCGCAGGGCGGGTGGTCACGGGAAGGCATTAATGAAGCGCATAATTATCGGCTAGAGGCCGAACCCAGGAAGATCAAGGTCAATTCGAACGAGTTCATGAGGTGGCTTGCTGATTCGCATCCCATTCGAATAGAGGGTGGTGTTCATATCGTCGCGGTCGTGGGCTATGACCGCAGTGCCCAAACCTTTAAATTCGTTAATAGCTGTGGCGATAAGTGGGGCTCTGCCGGGGGTTATGGCACATTTACTTTTGATCAGCTTAACAATAAACAGCACCTGTGGTACCTCGGTGGCGCTATTACCAAAGCCTACATCCTGGAAAAATGGCGGTTCGTCCCGCCGCCGAAACCGGTTCCGGCCGCCAGAATCGCTTTTAAACACACTGACCGCACGAATGTCCAGTTATGGCTGAGCGTCGAGGACAGCCCGCATCCCCGAACTAAAATCTGGTCACATGGATGGGATGATTACAGCAAAAATTTATCTATTACTGTCCGCTTGCCGGGTGAATTCATCTGGCCACCAACAAAAAATAATCGCCTGATACTTGATCTTCACGACTCAGCCTTATTGTCCAATAGCGGCGGGACGCTTGAGGAGTTTACTGTCGCTTTTGGGGGCCATGTCATAAATTGTCCTGATCTCGCCAAGGGCCCGGTTAGCTTCAAGGCGCACGATTACCGCCAATTTATCATTCCCTGAGCGGGCCGGTGACAGAGGAGAATTATTTGCAACTGTCACCGAGCCGGATATTAATTTATAAAACAGTCACACAGGCGGAGAATTCCGAGGTGTCTTTGGGCACGATACCCGTTACTTCAGTCACGGTGGCCGTAACTGAATGACCAACAGGCACAACAGTGTTAAACGTATGGGTGCCCGATGCGTTGCCGAGGGCGTCTGTTGTTGCGGACACAGCGCCAATGAAGGTCTCGCCTTCGCCGTGGCCGGAGGCATCACACACGGCCGACGAGAAAAATTCCACTCTGTAGGTGGTATTGGCAGTGCTGTTTAGGTCTGCATCCACTGTTATATCTGCAACACCTGCGGTCGCCGAATTGATGGTGACAAAGTTTTGTAAATCATTGGGACCT
>JAHEKD010000007.1:0-4457 GCA_024638545.1 Gammaproteobacteria bacterium | reverse complement strand
ACGCCATCGGCGTCCAGGTCAATGCCCAATACAGAATTTGAGTGTATCCGGTTGCCCAGTATTGCATTCGAATGGCCGGATTCAATTGTGACACCGTTCAGGCCGTTATAGGCAATCAGGTTATCGGTTCCGTTTACGGTGCCGCCGATGACGTTGTTGCTGGCGCCATCGATCCTGATGCCGCTTGAGGTGTTAGCCAGCGGCAGGGTGCCGGAGGCATCCGCACCGATAATGTTTGAAAGTACCAGGTTGGCGTTTGAATTTAACCCGTAAGTCAATGTGCGTATCAATATGCCGTCATCGACATTGCCGGAAATCAGGTTGCCGGCCTGCTCGCCGCTGCCGCCTATCAGGTTGCCGTCGGCGTCAGTCATGAAAATCCCGCTATACCCGTTTGCAATGGCGACCGTTCCGGTAACATCGGTGCCAATGAAGTTGCCCTGGACCTTGTTAAAGCGGGGTTTATCATTACTGCCCAGAGACGGCTGGATATAGATGCCGGCGCTGTCATTTCCGGAGATAATGTTTCTTGCCTCAGGCACGACACCGCCTATGGTATTAAAATCACCGTTGATCATTATGCCGGCACTGCCGTTTCCCAGTGCGCTGGCGCCGTTCATATCCGTACCGATATAGTTGCCTTGAACTGTATTTCCGTCGCTGAACACTTCAATACCATCACTAATGTTATTGGAGATCAGGTTTCCGGCGCCGGGTACGGTACCGCCGACTTCATTGGCACCTAGTGAACCCAGGACCACCCCATCGACATTGCCAAGACCCAACAGGTTGCTGGTCCCGGTCATATCGGTGCCGATGATGTTGCCCTGTAACTGGTTATTTGCGCCGGTTCCGCCAAACAGAACGCCGGAGGAATTGCCGGAGATGACGTTGCCGGCTCCCTCAGCGGTGCCGCCAATCAGGTTATTATTCCCATACACGCTGATCCCCGCCTCATCATTACCCAAATCAATTGTCGTTGTAATGTCCAGGCCAATGATATTTCCATGTACGGTGTTACTGTCACCGGCTATATAAACACCCGAGGTCAGGTTGGCGGATATAAGATTCAGGTGTGCAGGCGATGTGCCGCCAATCTCGTTATTATTGCCACTTATGGTGATACCGGCACTGCCGTTGGGTCTTGCCTGCGTGCCTTTTTTGTTCGTGCCGATATAGCAACCCCGAACCACGTTGTTGTCACCGGATATAATAATTCCCGGTCCATTGAAATTATTAATGAGCAGACCGTTAACCCGACTGTCATCCGCATTCAGGCTGAGCGCATGAGAAAACACGCCCGCCAGGGTGCCGTCCAGCTTTATCTTGAGCTTGGCACTGTCAGTCGCAGTGGCTTTTACGGCACCGGGCTCACTGTAGCCAATAATATCGACAGTATCGGTGATATCCGGCAGCAGGGATAGTGGCTGGATAATATGAGGGCCAGAACCGGGAATGTTGAATTCGATAATGTCCGCACCGGCATTCGCATTTGAATCGGTTATGGCCTCTCGCAATGAACCTGCGCCGGCGTCATTGGTATTCGTCACGGTAAATGTCGCCGCCTTGGCAGGCAGGGTTGCGGTAGTTAATAAGAACAGAACTGGAATTATTTTTAATGGTTTGATAGTCATGATCGTCCCCTTGGGTCGTTGTTATTTACAACCATCATAAAATCATGAGGCGGGTTTTAATAGTGAAGGATTACCCAGCGATAAAGTGAATTAATTACGAAAATCCGGGGGACAGCAATATTTAAAGTGACAGTTACTTTAATTGCTTGGATGTATGGACAAAAAATAGGATATGTCGCACGGTTTTTAGTGAGCGTTTTAAATTGATAAGGGCTATTAGGAAAATTAATGTAACTGTCAAATATCTGTTTATGAACTTTTAACCGAAACATCAATTAAATCCTTATCGCCGGCTCGATTGCAATAAAATATTTCAACTTTCAAAGCGTGATTTTGCGCGCGTTTAAATTCACTGAGTTGGTCATCTGTCATGTCGCCCGGATGGCACAGCATATGTTCAAGACCATCAAGATCACGTATCTGAATGCAGCTAACGCCATCTTTCGAATTCGAGATTTCTAAAATATCTCCTGCAACGTTAATAACGTCCTTTGATTCAAGTTCGGACATAATATCAACTTTGTCCGCCTCTGATATATTAGAATTCTCAAGCGCATCTTTAATGAGAGTTTCTATGTTTTGTTTCTTCATTTGCACTCCTTGAAATAGGCAATATGTAGTTAATAATTATTAATTAAAGTAACTGTCAATTTCATTTGAACACAAAACTCCTGGCAATTAAAGTAAGTCTTATCTTAATTCTACGGATTAACTGATCGGCTTTGTAGGTTAATGAAACCATACAATTGTTACTATGACGGTCTATTTCGCGGTGAATCTGCATAAGTCGTCTTCTGTGGGGAAAATTGGAGACAGACCACGGATTTAAAAACATAGATCGATACAGCATCTGTGATCTCAAAATAATCTGCGACAAGTAACAACACAATTATCTGCTGGCGTAGTCCGTGACTTGAATGCCGGCGCGTATTTTCAATCTTCTACGGCATGGTAGTATCATAACATTTGTTACCGTTTGCCTGGCACTATCGGGTCCCGTCGATGCCAAAAGTAAGGGCCCGCGGGATTGTCTTCGTATGATCGAGGGTACAATGAAAAAGATTGGCATCGACCAGGTTCCGGACGAGATAAGATTCTCAATCCGGGCAGCCTGTATCGAAGGTGATACCGACAGTGCAGTGAAAATGCTCATTGATGCTGTCATATCTGCGCCAGCGAAAAAAGATAAGCCAGCCTCAGCGGAGATAGTGCGTGTTCCGGAAATTCTTCGTTTTTACACGAGTTCCAAGATGATCAGGAAGGGCGAGATTGCCGAGCTGGTTTGGGATGTCTATGACGCACACGAGGTTGTCCTTAAATCCAGCGATGGGTTGAACAAGCACGTTAAGGCTGATAGCGCTATGAGAATCGAGCCGAGGCGCTCTACATTTTACGAGCTTGTCGCGATCTCACCGGCTGGACGCCGGACCGACCAGGCACGCATCAGGGTTTCACCTTATGGGCGTGGCACGGTCACTTCACCCATCTCGTCAGTGGAGCTGTGCGACGCCGTGGACGAGAGCGGGGCGAATTTCCGGTGCATCAAACGCGACGGTCCCTTCAAGGCAGGACAGGATATTAACATGATTGTCAGGTTCAGCAGCCTCAACGGTGTACATCACAGGCTCGGATTGATTGTCCGTGAAAAGTCGGTATTCAGCGAAGGCAAGTGGTCAATCGTTGATAAGCGCGAGCAGGTATTCGAGAAAAGCGCCGGGCGCGGCCCGGTTGAAATCGCCACTACGATCCGTGCGGGAAACCGTGCTTAAGAAAACCAACTGTCACTCATTGTTGACAAGCGCATAAACTGGCGCGCCGTTATACCGTTCTGCGTGGCCTGCCCCGGCGATGACGAATGGTAATATAGTCCTGGCAACGATAATATAGCTGATTATTAGACTGACACCTGAACAAGTTTAATGGCAGCTGCAGATTAACAACGACAAAGGCGATGGTATGGCTGTCAGAGCAATCGTCACCGGGTTAATAACTTACAGCGTCAAGGTCATAAATATACTGTTCGGGTCCTCCTTATACTGCGCAAACGGTGGGCATTCATTAAAACCGTATTTTCGATAGAGCTGCCTGGCCGGTATAAAATAGTCCATTGATCCAGTTTCAAGACTGATGTGTTTATAGCCTCTGGCCCTTGAAACATTCAGAATATGTGTTAGTAAGTTAGACGCAACACCCTTGCCGCGGGCATGTTGCGCCGTACGCATGGATTTAATTTCAGCATGCGCTAAATCCAGCTCCTTGATGGCACCACAACCCACAAGCGAACCGTTTTCATAAACTGACCAGAATGTAATCAATTCTGATCGCAGTCCTTCCAGGTCTAAAGCGTGTTTGCTTTCCGGGGGAGATACTGATTTCATCTCCTTGATATGCTGGTCAAGAAAATCCGCGATTTCCTGGCTCGTTAATTCATCGACAACAATTTTCATATAATGAATACCAAGGCTGTTCAATGCATTCTAACGTGTTATACCCGGGTTTTAAATCCACCGTAAAAACAGGTGACGTGTATCGCGGGGATGGCGGCCGCCGTGATGGTTTAAAGTATGTATTCCGGGCTGTGATCTGTTTTCAGCAAATAGCCACCAACAATCAGTTATGCTAGCCCGCATTTCTCACCATCCTACTACTGCGACGGTTCCTTGCCACGCCCTGCGGGCATTTTACTCGGTCAGGGTCCTCGCCATCGTGTCAACGATGCCTGCGGGCCCTTGTGCCGGCACATATGCTGATAACATAATGCCGGCCTTTGGTCGTAAAACCCATACAGGACGCATCCTTTAACCGTCTCGCTAAGAAGTCCGG
>JAHEKD010000352.1 GCA_024638545.1 Gammaproteobacteria bacterium | reverse complement strand
GAGTGACAGTGATTTTATGGTGTAATCAGTTTCTGGACTATGCTGCCCGTTCGCGCAATACGCACATACACGGAATGTTTTTGATAATTCATCAACTTTCCGGTCCTCTCTGTCAACGATTCGGTCGATAAAATATGGCTCTATGCGATAACCACCGTTAGCAAATACGGCGTAGGAAGATACCATTTGCAGCGGAGTCACATCGGCACTGCCTAATGCCAGCGACAAGCCGCGGGGTAATTTTTCAGGCTGGAAGTTGAATTGACTCAAATGCTCGATGCCAAATTGAATGCCAATTGAACTTAACAATCGCACAGAAACCAGATTCAATGACTTGCTTAAAGCACGGCGTAATGACGTATAGCCATAAAATTTGCCTGTATAATTTCCGGGTAGCCATACACCTTCATCGAGAGACTCATCTTTTATAGCCAGCGGTTCTGCACTGACCTTGGACGACGGTTTAAATCCCTTTTCAAGCGCTGCCGAATAGATGAAAGGCTTTATGTTGGAACCCGCCTGACGCTTTGCCTGGGTGACGCGGTTAAACTTGCTTAAATTGAAATCAAATCCGCCAGACAGTGCTTTTATTGAACCGGTGTTGGGATCAAGGCTGATAATGGCGCCTGCAATTTTTGGGATTTGAGCTAATCTCCAATGATCATCAGCAGGTTCAAGATAAACTTGCTCTCCTGTGGTCAAAAGATCTTCAGCTTTACTTGGCTTGATGCTTCCATTGGCAGTTAGAACCCTGCTCCACAACAGCTGCTCCCAATTTAGATCAATCGCATCACCCCCAGTTGTCTCAAACCGAGCTGAGCGATCAGAGATTAAATTTACTGTTGCGGGTTGAAGATGGCCGTATGGTTTCAGTGTAACCGGAGTTTGGCTATCTTCATTCAGCCTGTAGCCATGTCGGCGGTCATACCGAACCAAGCCTTTACGCAGCGCTAGATCAGCAGTTTTTTGTAGCTCACTATCTATGGTTGTATAAATTCTGTAGCCCGACCCATAAATTTCTTCGCCATAAATTTCGTATAAATATTTTCTGACCATTTCAGCCATATAAGGCGCTTCGAATTCTATTTTTGGTGCATATTTTTTTGCCTTAATCTCGGAAATGCTGGCCTCATCATACTCAGCGTCGCTGATAAAACCAAGTTGCTTCATTCTAGTCAGAACATAATCCCGGCGCTCTAAAGCCCTTTCCGGGTTGGTAACAGGATTGGATAGTGATGGCGCTTTCGGTAACCCTGCGAGCATGGCAATCTGTGCCAGGTTGAGCGCTTCTACCGGTTTGTCATAATAGACCTTAGAAGCCGCAGCGAATCCGTACGCACGATGACCTAGAAATATTTTATTTAAATAAAATTCCAGTATCTGCTCTTTGCTGAAGTTTTTTTCAAGGCTCAACGCGAGAAACAGCTCATTGAGTTTGCGGGAGTAGGTGCGCTCTGGTGATAAAAAGAAATTTCGTGCAACCTGCATGGTAATTGTGCTTGCGCCCTGTGCCGCCTGCCCTGATCTGATGTTTGCTATCAGAGCGCGTAAGATGCCTTTGACGTCTATTCCAGGGTGTTCGAAAAAACCATCGTCTTCGGCAGCGAGAATAGCCTGGATCAGCTGTTCCGGCGTTTCTTCAAATTTAAGCGGAATTCGCCTTTCCTTGCCGAATTCACCAATTAATTTATTATCCTGGGTGTAGACTTGAAACGGTACCTGAAGTTCAAAAACTGCCGTCCCGTCAAGTTTGGGGATTTGAGGAATTATTAAAAATGCTACAAATAGTGCTATAACAATTCCTGTGCTGATTATTCCGCCGACCATTGACGCAAGCTTTAGTAGAGCTTTAACGATGTGTTTCATTTTATGGTTGAATAATTATTTCGATCAGCTATAGTATTCCCAAGTTTGAATTATAAATGACATGGATGTCTATTGTGAAAACTAATGTTAAAAATCACCAGAAATTCCCCGCAGTCGCCTACTTTTCTCCTGAAAATTTTTCACTTAACTACTATCATCAAGGTAAGGCAGTAAGCGTAGACAGCACTGACTTAGCAGTTGGGTACTACCGCGATATTGAGAACAAAATCACTGCAGTCCTCAATCGTGTTGAACATAATGGCTGCGCTCTTATTATCATCCTCTGTGCTCAATTGGTGCTCTATTCTGAGCAGATTTTCCCAGGCGAATTATCAGATCCAGAAATTGGTGAGCTTTTGGAGATGCTGCTCCTAAAACGCGCTGACTCGGGTGAGATACTTACTTTTTATGATTATTTCCTATTGAAGCATACACAGACTTCAAGCGTATATGGATTGATAGAGGCCAGAAAAGATCTTCTGACCAGATGGATGAAGATTTTTGAGAATGACGGTTTCAGTACCATCGCCGTCGTATCTCAGCCGATAATACTCATCAATTACATGATGAGAAATATGGCTAAAGTCGAACATCGGTTTGTGATCGTTTGCCTGTTGTCTGCCCGCATTTTTATTGCTCACGTTGATGAAAATCGAGTAGAAAAAATTACTGAGCACGTCACATCGACAGATTTATTATCAGCAAATTCAATAGCCAGTTTAATCGTGGATTATCTGGATGAAAAGTTACTGAACTCAAATCATCCCGTCATAATTCTTGACACTATTAATTGTGGCATTGCTGAAGAGCTGGCTGTCAATTTCAGAATTTATCAGGATTTTCCGAAAGAACAGGTTTTAGGTGAAAACACAGTTAAATGGTTGAGAGCTGAAAATGATATGTATCAATCTGTTGCCCTGGCGTGAATCAAAATTAAAAAAAATGCAGCGAATTCTGTTCTACCAGCTGCTTTTGATTATTATTACTCCATGCATAGCGGTGGGTGGATATCGAGTCATCGAGATCGCGAAATTAGAGGCCAAGATCCAGTCAGTTCAAGCCTATCGACTAGTGAATCAACAGGTGCTTATAAAAGTTGAGAGCCTGAGTTCAGATTCTCATTTTTCAGACGAGGAGAAAGCCAGGCGGAAAAATCTAATTCACATGATTAACCAGAAAAATCGACTTCCAGGTATTTTAGAAATGTTATCGAGGGAGAATCGTATGGGTTATATCAATCAACTAACACTGGATCACCAGACCTTAAAGATGAAATATTCCACCAGCGATGCTGACGATTCGCTTGCATTATTCCAGTTATTAAATTCGTATCCATCATTTTGTGATGTCTCCTTTGCCCCGGTTGAGCCAGGGTTATTATCCAATAAAGAAAAACACGAATATATATCCAGCTATGAATATAACGCTAAATTATGTGATAGCCAGTCGAATTAAACTGCTCCTGATGGCGCCAGCCTATCTGCGCTGGTCTTTCCTGTTGACCCTGGCTGTTGCAATCAGCTTTATTCTAATCAATCAATTTATTATCGGTGTACGGGATTCATCAGAACAGCTTGATACCCAGTTCCGTATAATTGATGACCAGCTCGCCAGGTATGAGCAGCATAGGGATCGGATAAACCACGACTTTGAGAAGCTCATTGCCTCATCAAGATTAGTTGCAAGGCTGGAAAAAGAATTCTCACAAACAATCAGTGCGGATGTTGAATCTTGGTTAGTCGATGCTGCAATTAATAATGATCTGGAGACCAGTCAGATTCGCATAAACTCACGGTTGATCGATAAACAGGGTGAGTTTTTCAGGCTTGTTTTCAAATTGCAGGGCTCTCATCAGAATATAAAATCTTTTCTGGAAAAAATAATACGATCCGATTACTTCCTGATCTGGGAAAAACTGAGCTTCGATGTACCTGGGCCAAATCAGCTAAGTCTGACAGTGTCATTGAAACAATATGTAGGAATTAATGATGAAAATTCAGTTTCAAACTAAGTTCACGCAGATCGGAAAACTGGTTTTAATCCTAAACCTGAACATTTCTGGTGAATATGCGCTGGCGGAATCCGCCCGGGATGAAAAGTTTGTCACCCTGCCAGCGATCGATTACAACCTTG
>JAHEKD010000351.1 GCA_024638545.1 Gammaproteobacteria bacterium | reverse complement strand
GGTCCCTTGCCACGCCCTGTGGGCATTTTACTCGGTCAGGGTCCTCGACATCGTGTCAACGATGCCTGCGGGCCCTTGTGCCGGCACATATGCTGATAACATAATGCCGGCCTTTGGTCGTCAAACCCATACAGGACGCATCCTTTAACCGTCTCGCTACGTAGTCCGGTGAGAAATGCTAGTGAATCAGGGAAGGTACGACTATCAAATTTCCAAAGTCTCTGCCCTGCTCTATTCAGGTTTCCTAACAATAATCTCTACAGGTGCAACCAGATCCGCTTTGATATTTTCAACCAGGTTATTAAATTTAGCAGATGTACTTTCCTGCATTAATAGATGTAATCCCATCGGTGGCGGACCGCCAGCTGCACGTGTTTTCGCCTGCATCTGATTAAAGAATTCAAGTGCAAACTCGCGCCGGCTATTCTCGAAAAACAGTTCAAACCCGGCGTGGCTTAAAGCACGCTTATAGTGATTTATGCTAGCTAACCTGCTGGTGCTTATGTCGCTTGCCCACGGAACGGGGTAGCGTAACTCTCCGTCTTTTAGTCGCATCACATCATATACACCAAAATAGGCTCCTGCACTCAGTATGCGGTAAACTTCACTGAACAGCGTGTGTTTATCCTCAATATTCATTCCAACATGCAGCATAATAGCGCCATCAAATACCCGGTCTTCAAATGGCATTGAGAGCGCACTGCCCTGGAAAAGATCAACCTGTTTTGCCAGACCCACCCAGGAACAGAGCACATTGCCGACTTCGATGTATTCCTGTGTCAGATCAATGCCCGTCACACGGTTGTGATATTTACCAGCTATATGGCGCGAAGCGCCGCCCAGCCCGCATCCGACATCTATAATAGCGTTAGTCTCGGAAAAATTGAGCTGATCGAGCAGATGATCGGTAGCGACCCGTCCGCCAATATGGAACTCATCGACAGCGGCCAGATCTTCAAGCGTCAAATTTTCAACTGTTTTGCCCATTTTGGTGATGGCGACGCGTATGTCGCCAAGCAAACTGCCGTGTGCGTAATGCTCAGCAACTCTCTTTTCACAGGACACTGTTAATGCTCACTTATAAACAATTGGGTTCAGTAAAACTTAGACAAACTTGCATCAAGCTTATCAACCAGGAAATCTGCATCGTCCATTGAGAATACCATCGGCGGTTTAAATTTCAGAACATTGTCATTGGGACCATCAGTTGAAAACAGGACCGCGTTTTCACGCAAATCATTGACAATGTCGCCGGCAAGCTCAGCCGCCGGCTTGCGTGTTTCAAGACTCTCCACCAGCTCCAGACCTAAGAAAAAACCGCATCCCCTTACATCACCTATTTTATTATATTTCTTCTTTAATTTATTGAAATTAAATAATAAATAATCACCAACCTGTTCTGCATTTTGCATCAGGCCCTGGTTCTCAATGACATCCAGCACGGCCATACCGACCGCCATTGATACCGGATTGCCACCGAATGAGTTGAAGTACTCCATGCCGTTTGCAAATTTACCAGCCAGCTCGTTAGTGGTGATCACCGCCGCCATCGGGTGACCGTTTCCGATTGGTTTGCCCAGCACCACAATATCCGGAATAACCTTCTGTAGTTCAAATGCCCAGAAATGGCTTCCGATCCGGCCGAATCCACACTGCACTTCATCGGCAATGCATAGCCCGCCAGCTGAGCGGACAACCTGGTAAGCTTTATCCAGATAACCATCCGGATAAACCACCTGGCCACCAACGCCGGAAATCGATTCAGCGATAAATGCAGCCGGACCGTGCCCTGTCCGCTGCCTGATTGCATCAACACATGCAGACACCGATTTAGCATAGGCAAAACCCGTTTCCACAGACATGCCTTTGTAACGGCCGCTGAATGGATCTGGAAATTCTGCAATCTCAACAAACTCCGGTTTACTAAAGCCGCCTTTGCGCTTGAACTTGTAAGGGCTGATTTCAACTGTTGCGCCGGCGTTTCCGTGATAACCCCAGTCAAGCACGATGGTGTCTTTCACCCCCGTTACCGTCCTGGCGATTCGAAGCGCCAGCTCATTCGCCTCTGTGCCTGAATTAACAAAAAAGACAACCGACAGTGACTCAGGCAGCAAATCTGTAATGCGTTTAGAGTAGTCGAGGATTGTTTGATGCAAATAACGGGTGTTGGTATTTAAAACACTGGCCTGGCGCAGCAGCGCATCAACAACGTGTGGATGACAGTGACCAACATGGCAGATATTGTTCACGCAGTCCAGGAACTGCCGGCCGGTATGATCATAAAGGTAAGCACCGCTGCCCCTTACTACGTTCAATTTATGTCGATAGGAAAGACTTAAGGAAGGTCCCAGTAGCCGCCGCCGTTGCTCAATCAGGGTACTTATGCCTTTATATTCATCAAAAGATTCCGGCGCCAGTCGCGTAATCAGATTCGGATCAGGGCAAATATCTCGCCAAACGGACAACAAGGATTTCTCGCCGACGCCATTAAAGTTACCCTTAAGATCAAGCATTGTGGTCATCACCTGGAAATGCAGGTGCGGCGGCCATCCCCCGTTTTCAGAAAATTTGCCGACATGGCCGATCAACTGTCCGGCCTCAACGCACTGGCCTTCATCGAGCAGATCAAACGTTGTTTTTGAAAGATGGCCGTAGAGCGTGTAAAAAACCAAATTAGCATCACCCGCATCATGTTCGAGAATGAGCGTTGGACCGTAATCCTGTGGCAGATTATTATCGGCCAGGCTGTAGACTCTTCCCGCTAAAGGTGAATACAGGGCGGAGTTAGCATGAATAAATATATCCATGCCGAGATGCACGGTCCTGCGTTCCGGCGTGACCACGCTTGCAAACTGCTCAGCCTGATAAACATTCCTCGCCTCGCCATAAAGCCCAATCAAAAAAGCGGTGTTATTATAAACATCCTCACCGGTGAGCAGGTCTCCAAAATCTTCAACCCGCAACATGTCAACTGCGCTATCGAGCTTCAATACCCTGCGTGCTGAAGTTTTCAGATCTATATCGAACATACGCTGGGGATTGAGCTTCGATGATCTTAACCAGCTGACAATCTCGTGATGTTCCCTTACAGCAGGGAGCTGAGCGGCGCTTCGGAACAGTGCCGTCATAAATGCCGGGTTAATCGAGCGCATGCGCCACAATAATTCAAAAGCAGGTTGCTGTGATATTCGCAGATAATCATTGTCTGCAAATGATTTTGCGCGCATCGAGGAGATACAGACACTCATCGCCAAGCGCATACGTATTAGATCGAATAAAACATCCAGTTCGATCTCATGCAGGGGAAACTGTCTGTGATAGGCGCTGACAATCTGCTGGCTAACCTCATAAAGGTTCTTCTCGCCCTGCAAAAGATAGGCCATGGCCACAGCCAGTTCATTAATTTGCCGGCCATAGCATAAATCGCCAAAATCGATTAAGGCGATATGCGGTTGCTGATTTTTTGTGAAGACGATGATGTTATTGTCATTCACATCATTGTGTATGACCGCGCCGCGGCAGTACTTCAAACGAGGCAGCGTACGTTTTTGATAGTGCTCAAGCAAATCTGCCAGCATGCGGCGGTTGTTGCCATCTTCAATGTGAGTTAAATAGGATTCACAGTTGACAGCATGATCGAGATTCCACAAAAAATTCTCACGATGTGCCCCAGGATGACCAAAACTGGATAAAGACCGGGACAGCCTGCCCAGAAACGTACCCACTTCAATTAAACGGCCGGGTGTTTTTTGTATCTTGCTGTAGAGCTCTCCTTCAAGAAAACTCAACAGTCTGATGCAGTGTCTGCCCTGGGCACTTACATGGGAACAGACCTCCTCGCCACTTTTACCCTTCATCACATTCGGTACACAATCCTGCAATCCTGTCTGTTGCAGATGGATCAGCGCCCGGGTTTGCGCAACAATGACCGCCGGATCCTCAGCGATATTGGAAATTTTAAGAACCCATTTACCCTTGACGGTGGACACCAGCAGATTT
>JAHEKD010000350.1 GCA_024638545.1 Gammaproteobacteria bacterium | reverse complement strand
GGCTTGCCTAAGAATCTGCAAATGTTTTTTAACATTATCTTGGGCTCTTTGCTCGAAGTGATCAAGGTAATAATCGGAGTAGTAAATTTGTCCATCACCGATCAGGTTCTCCAAAAAAATAATTTTTGATTGCACGGGGCATCCGTTGCTGTTTTTGGGGAATTCGTCCTGCACCGCCAGACTATCCTGCATATACTCATCCCAGGACAGTCCAAAACTTGTTAAATCAATATCAGCGATTAACTTGCCGTCATCACTATCAGGAACGCAAAGATGGCTTGTATCCATAATCAGTTCACCAACGCGGTCAGTGATCGCCGGGACAATATAGCCCCTGGCCTGCGCAACGAAACAGTCACGACTGAGCGCCTCGTTATCTCGGGCACCCAGTTTATATATGCAGTCATGAAACCAGATGGCAAATTCGACTGCATCAGCGAAGTCTGCATGCGATTTACAGGCATCGAAATAGTTCAGGCTGGCGATGATGTGTTCCAGGTTATGATAACTGCGCCAGCTTTCGGTATACATATTGATGAGCTGAGCAAAAACTGATTTAACCACCTGCGCACTTTCTTGATAGGTATTTCGTTGCCAGAGTAAATTAAATCTATCTTCTAATTTAGCTATAGGTGCCATCAATGCCGTGATTCTTGCACCAGGGATTTGACCTGACGCAAGTGCGATTTATTTAACCTGTCGCTCAGTTCCCTCATCACGTATAGCGACATACTTGGATTCTCTGAAAGCAGCGCCAAAAATGCGTCAGCTTCAATTTTCAGCACTGTAACTGATCCTTTTGCTCTGATGGAAGCGGAGCGCGGTGCGTTGGAAATGACGCCCATTTCACCTATGATTTCATTTTTTTTTCGCTCAACGATTACGTCTATTCGTCCATCGTCATGTTCAGCAACGATTTCGAGCGTTCCCTCCAGGATTAAGTATATGGAATCAGATGGATCGTTGTAGTGAAACAGGAAATCGCCATCATTGAGCTGTAACTGCTCTGAAGTGAACGCTATCAATTTAAGTTTTGAGGCTTCCAACTTGGAAAAAAGCGGTACTCTCCCTAACTGTCTGGCCTCTTCAAAGACATCCAATATATCTAGTCTCTTTTATGTGCTCAATCATAGATATTATCAAAATTAACCCTTCTGTTCACTTAATACTTAACTCGTTGTTTTAGATGGGCATTTTTTGCTTTATTATTTCAACCATCCGCTGCGCGCCATCGTATTTAATTTCTATCTGCGGTTCTCGATGCCGGGACAGCTCAGTCATCGCCTGCAGCAAACTTGTGCTGTCGAGGTTTTTTTCCCTGATAATTTTCACCATGCCGTGCTGCTCAAAGACTTTCGCACGAATTAACTGTTCACGCTCCGCAACACCCTCAAATGGTACAACCAGCGCAGGCGTGTTAGTTACCACCAGATCCATCATGGTGTTGTAGCCGGCTTGTGAAATTGACATGCAACAGCGTGACAGCAGCTGCAAAAAATCATCTCTGTTTCTTTCAATTATCAACTGTGCATGCCGGCTTTGTCTAAGTTTATTAAATTGTGCGCCAGAAAAATTATTACCCACCAGCACATGCCAGTTATACTGCTTTCCCGGTCTGCTCGTCGATGCATCAATCACTGTGCTGTAAATTTGCTCTCCAACTGCGCCACCGCCTGCCGAAACCAAAACCTTATTTTCTTCACGTCTGCCGCTAGGTTCATTTTTTAGCTGTTTAACAACATAACCGCTGTAGATTATTTTCTCCTTAAAATTTGTCGCCTCTGGAAATGTCTGTTCAAAGGCGATAAATGATTCATCACCGTGAACAAAGATATAGTCAAAATAGCTGTCCACTATTGCAATAATTTCCTGGCAGCGCCCGGGATTAGATTTGGGCTGAATTACGTCACGAATTGAGCTTGCGACCAGCGGGCGGTACTCTAGTCCATGCTTCAGGTGCTCAAGCAAGGGCAATAATTCAAACCTCATCTGGCGACGGCCGAATGGGTAAGTCTCCACAAGTACGAAGTCAGGTTTGATCTGATTTACTGCTTTTATTAGCAGGTTCTTTCTTGACTTTTTAAAACTGTCATCGATAACAGCGCCATCTTTATCATAAAGTGCTTTGAATCCGGCATCTGTTTTAATTGGATCAAGCTGAAGGATATCTACCGGACCGAAATCGACAGACGTCTGTGGTACACCGCCGTTAATCACCGTTACGCTGAAACCGCTGCGGGCAAGCGCACTGGTGATTAGTGCTGTTCTGTGTAAATGTCCAACACCAAGCAGGTGCTGAACATAGACTAATATCCTTTTCATGCGGGCAAATGGCTAGCGAGTTATTAATTCTGCCACTCTTTGATTAAGGTTTTCCAGCCCGCCCAGCAAATCCTCAGTATCGGATTCGGAGGGCAGCGGTTGTTTTGGCAGGTTCACTAATGCCTGCACCATGGCCTGAGTGTTGTCCAGGTCTTTCAAATTTAGCATCCTGACCAGATTTTTTCTCGATGCAAATTCTGCCCGGATTCGCTGCTCCAGCCGCGGAATTTCTCGCGGAACCAGGAGCGCTTTTTTATCGAATGAAAGTATTTCACAAAAGGTGTTGTAACCGCCCATGGCCACAACCCCTTGCGCATTGGCGATCAATACTTCAAGATAACTGTCAAATGTCTTGACTCTAAGATTTTTGATTTTGCGAATTCTGTTTTGAAATTCTCTTTGCGCCTGTTTAGGCATAAACGGTCCCAACACGACCAGGCCTGGCAACAGATTTACATCCGCTGTGCTTTCATAAGCACGCACCACCCAGTCCACCAAATCAATACCGTCACCGCCACCGCCGGTGGTAATTAACAGATAGGGTTTACGACGGTACTCTCTGGGCAGGTATGCCCTGGTCGGCAGCTGCCGGCGAAGATAGCCTAAGAATCGCATCTTATCACGGGTCGACCTGGGTAATTCAATACCTTGAACAGGATTGACTATACTCTCACTTCCATACACCCAGATTTCATGATACAGGTTGTTAAATGCAGGAATAACCTGTTTACGCTGCCACTCAGCCTGGAGCGCTTCTGAATCGTCCATGACATCACGTAATCCCAGAATATTTATGGTACCACGCAATTTTAAGAGCCGCAGAGTTTCAGCAACCTCACCCCGCAAACCGAGCGGCTCTTTATCGACAAGAAAGATATCAGGCGAATAGATTTCAGCCGTATGCTGGATAATCGATGCCCTGATGGCCAGGGTCTGGTTAAGTTCGATATGTAAGCCCAATGATGTGTAATCACCGTTTCTAAGTTTAACCACACCCGGAATACGGATAAAATCCACTCTTGCCTTAAAATCAAACCGACTGATAATCGGAGAACCGGATAAAATGAGTACCGAGAGCCCTTTATAGGCATCTACCAGCGAATGAGCAATAGCCCTGCAACGACGTAAATGGCCTAAACCAAAACTGTCGTGGCTGTAAATCAGAACTTTTGCGTTATCTAGTCTGTCTAAAAGCTGCGTCATAATAGAGTGTATTTTTGAGACGTGAATATTATCAGCAAAATACATACTAAAAACACTTGATTACAATGACTGAATTTCATTGAAAAAATTCTCACAAAAAGTTCGTAATATCCATAACTGGATGACCGCTAAACACACGGTCAGCGATATACCGGCAAGAATAACTGAAAATATCGAGCATCAACAACAGGCCAGTGAGAAAATTATTGGCTGGACGCAGCTGGCTATCGTCGTCGCTTTTGGTATCTTATATACTTTATCCCCGAAAACCTTCGCCGAGTCAGCCAGTTTTGAGCCGGTGCCCTGGGCACTGGCTGCATATTTACTGTTCACATTGCTCAGGCTGTATTTAAGTTACAGAACCAATTTAAGTTTTATCTTTTTGCTGCTCTCAATCATTGTGGATATGGCCCTGCTTTTCGGTTTAATCTGGAGTTTTCATATACAGTACGAGCAGCCCGCATCATTTTATCTGAAA
>JAHEKD010000349.1 GCA_024638545.1 Gammaproteobacteria bacterium | reverse complement strand
GTTTACTGTCCTGTAGCGCTACTTTACGTACTCGCAGAAGCCTGGGTGCGACTAACCACAAAAACAGTATGCCAGCACCTGCGGCCATCATTCCGGGCAGGAAGAAATCAAACATTTTAATTCTCTCAAGCCCGAGATCAGACGCTACGCTGACGACCAGCAGATTGGTAGAAGTGCCGATCGTTGTCGTCATCCCGCCCAAAAGGGTCGCCAGGCCCATCGGCATGAGTATTGCCGAGGGCGAACTTTTAGTGCGTATTGCCACGTTTACCAGAATCGGTAATAATAGCACCACAATCGGTGTGTTATTCACGAACGCGCTGAGTAGTGCAGCCACAATCAGCGTGATTAATATGGACAAAAGCGGGCTGATTTTCCAGGTTTTTGCCAGGCCACGACCGACGGGTTCGAGCGCACCAGTGCGCACCACGCTATAGCCGGCAATCATCAACCCGCAAACAGCAATCAATGCTTCATGCCCAAATCCGGTGAAAAATGACACTGGCTGCAGCATGCTGCCGTTGTTATCTGTATATGGGAATAGTGTAAATCCGACCGTTAATGCAACGATAACCAAGAGGCTGGTGGTTTCCAGCGGCACACGCTCGCGTGTAAACAGAAACAGCGCCAGAACAGTCAGCGCCATTGTCCAGATTGCGTGTTCGTTCAGCAACATCTCAGTTGATTAACTCCTTTGGTGAATTCAAAAGTCAATGCAATATAAAATTAAAATTTTATTACATTTGCCTGCCAGTGTGCTTTTTATATTATGACATTGAAACTCTAGCGCGGATTGTAAACATTACACCAAAGCTTTTTTTGTTTCATGTACTGCGGATCGCCCCACCTTTTTTCAACGTTGGCATTACCGGAATTATAGTAGATATTGATTTTCCTGGCGCCCCAGGTTAATACTTCCTCACGACCATCGCCAAACAGGTCAATCGCATGTGCAGCGCCTTCGTAGGGGCCATCGTTGTCATATCTTGACTGGCGATTCACATAACCAAACCAGGACTGGTATGTGGGGTCGGGTTTGTCTGCCAGCATGGCATCATCGTCGCGCCTGGTAATGTCAATGCCGCCGTGAAAGAATCGCGTTCTGGCCTCGATGGGCCGTGCACTTGAAGTCACGACTAATCTGGGAATCTCCCTGAATCTTACGTGGCGTTCTGTATAAAGTACTTCAGAACCTGGATTTTCATCCCATTCAATGCCCTGCACCAGTTCGCCGCTATTCCAGCCAGTCGGAAGCTTTGCCCGGGGCAGCCTGAATTTCCGGTATAAGAGATTTCCCTGATAATCGACAAGCCAGTGATTTCTGCCATCGTTATTTCTTGCCAGTGTTTCCAGGCCGGTACTGTTAACATCAAAATCTCCAACGGTGTGCTGGTGAGCATGACTCTCCATGTAGGGAGAATACGCACGCCAGTTGAAGGAGTCTGGAACGTGATGTGTATAACTCACTAGTGATGGCATATTTTTTCTGGGTCCATAGACACTGAAAACGGCTTCCAGTCCCGGTTTTGAAGGATCGATATCTTTAACCGTCAGGGTATGGGCTGCTCCCAAGATTGAGTACCTGGAAAAATTATGACGCCAAATTTGCGAGCCGTCTCCATTCACAGCGGTCGTGGAATGAAGAATTTCATCACCATCCTCGCCATCAAGATTGGCTACGATAGGCGGCATATAGGCATTTTGTAGTTTAGGTTTCGAATATAGCCATTCAGTTTTTACTGAGCCGTCGCGTATGTCTATCGCCTTAATCGTTTTCTCTCCTGGTATACCGGTGACAAAAATGCGTGTTGTCTGATGTGCCGGTTCATTTGCTCGATGTCCCAATAAAACGTACATCCACTTTGTTTTTGTGCCTAAATCAATGGCATGCTTGATCGTGCCGTCTCTTCCCTCCCTGACATACAGTGTTTGCCAGTCTGAACCAATGTGCAGAAACTCACCAGCACCGTCGCCATCTGCATCGCCAATATAACCATAACTGGTCCAGTTCCAGTAGACATGATTAGTATGATCCCAGTTTGTATCAACGTCCGCCTCCCAAAGCCGTTTACCGCATAAATTATAGGCTGAAATTTTATTTCTGTTTGAAACCACGAAATCCGGACTACCGTCTGCATCAATATCGCCAACAGCAATTCTGCCTGTGGAGGTCAGGTCTATTTCATGTTTCTTAAGGGTGCCGGTGTTCCCGGAGAAAATGCCGGTTAAGCAGCCAAGATCGAGGTCCGGATCTGTTTTCTGCGACAGCGGTGCAGCATTGCTGTGAGTATTAAGTATAAGATATCCAGCAATAATCAACACTAATGAACATATAACAGATGGCTTGTTGGAACGTTTTTGCATCAGAGTAGCGACTTTAAATGGAGAGATTATTGTTAAATGTTCAGTTTTTTAAATTATCCCAGACGATCATAATCCAAGTTAAATGAATTCTCCATGAGCGGGTTGGCGGCAGACCGGGTTTTAATCCGGTTATGGCCCCGCGTTTGAATTATCCTCAGATATTCTTGTCATCTGTAATGAGGATAAATTTGAAATACTACTGGCTAATCTTGTGTCTCACAAACTTGATCAGGTGCTGACTGACAGGTTAATAAATCCCGCACTAAATTTAAAAGCCTAGCATCACACCTAGTCAACCCGCATTTCTCACCACCCTACTACTGCGACGGTGCCTTGCCACGCCCTGTGGGCATTTTACTCGGTCAGGGTCCTCGACATCGTGTCAACGATGCCTGCGGGCCCTTTGGTCGTAAAACTCATACAGGACGCATCCTTTAACCGTCTCGCTGCGTAGTCCGGTGAGAAATACGGGCTAAGGCACAAGCGGCGTCACGTTTTTCCCGCACCGACGATTGGCAAGAAAGCTGGCCGGTAATTTTCCCGGATCGTAAGATCGCTCACCGCTGCTGCTGCCGGCAACCGACACTGCACTCAGACCTTCCATCGATCAATGGTTTGTTGAAATTGAAGCCAGGCCCTATATTGTTGGTGAGTTTGATGACAGCGCATTACTCAAAGTATTCGGACAGGCGCAGGTGGGTGTTTTTTTGCACCGGCCCTGATTGCAGCCGAGATATTAAAGCAGTACGATGTTGAAGTCGTTGGTCGAACAGAAAAAATTCAGGAACAGTTTTATGCAATAACGGCAGAGAGGCGATTAAAACATCCGGCCGTTATCCATATCCGCGATACGGCACCATCTAACTTGTTTAATTCTAATAAGAGCAATTGCAATGCGGGCGCTGGATTTAGTAACAAATTTGAGAAAACGGCGGCTTATCGTAGTCGACTTATTATACAGCTGCATTTCAAGACTTTTTGATGCGTCAGGCGCGAATAAGTTTAACGTTGACGCCATATTCACACGCACTGTCTATACTGAACCTAAATACAAACTGTTCCCTAAAATGTCAAGACTAAGACTTTACTATGACGGCAATTGCAGCCTGTGTGCAAGAGAAATAGCGGTTTTGAGGCGACTTTCACCTCAAAATGTTGGCTTTGAAGATATACACCAGATTGAGGACTTCTCCGGATTGCCGGCGAAACAAACAATGCTGAAACGTCTTCACCTGCGCGCTGACAGCGGCGAGTGGTATCTGGGACTGGATGCCACAGTCGAGGTCTGGAGCCAAACACGATACGGTATTTTTTTCAAATTGCTGAAGTTACCGGGGATCAAGCTGATTGCCGACCAGATTTACAGGCGCTGGGCAGACAGGCGTTACTGCAAGCGCTATTCAGTCTGCAATGCGGCTACTGAATAATCCCCTATGGTTAGATAAAAATCGTAGATGTTGTAGAGCCGGATTTCAACATGACCCGGCAACTATCCAACATAAGGAATTCTCCGAAAGTGGCCACTTATAGTGGCCCGACGCCAGATCCGTCGGGGTGAAAGAATTATCTGTAGCGAATCACTTTAGCGGGTACACCGGCACAAATAGAGTTCTCCGGGACATCTTTCGATATTACCGATCCTGCA
>JAHEKD010000348.1 GCA_024638545.1 Gammaproteobacteria bacterium | reverse complement strand
GCAGGCGAAACTCGTGCTCTTGGTCGATTTAAGTCGCTCCAGTGCACGACTATTCAGCATCACCAGGCCGCAACACGGTGATCCACTCCAGCCTTTTTGGGGCGCACTGATTACAACATCAACACCGGTAGCCTGCATATCAATCCAGATGGTGCCTGAGGCAATACAATCAAGTACAAAAAGCCCGCCATTTTCACGAACTGCGGCGGCAACCGCCGCTATATAATCATCGGGAAGCATAATCCCTGCGGAGGTTTCAACATGGGCAGCAAATACCACGTCTGGTTTTTCCGTGTTGATGGTATCAACCACCTTGTCTAGCGGAGCAGGCGCAAACGGGGCGGTATCACCTTCAGCTGTCTGGCTGGCCTTGAGCACCAGCTGCTGTGATGGAATATTGCCGGCCTCAAAGATTTGAGTCCATCGGTAACTAAACCAGCCGTTGCGAATCACCAGACATTTCCGGTTAGTGGCAAATTGACGGGCCACCGCCTCCATACCATAGGTTCCGCTGCCGGGCACTATGACAGCATTTTGAGCCTTGTAGACATCCCTCAGAATGGATGATATGTCATTCATCGCACTTTGAAAGGCTTTTGACATGTGATTCAGTGAGCGATCGGTGTAGACCACCGAATATTCCAGCAAGCCGTCGGGATCGACATCAGTAAGTAAACCAGGCACAGAAATCTCCTTATATGTTAGTTTGTATGAATCTGAAACATTTTCGTTAACATTTAATCGTAAACACTACATTATCTCGGCACTGATGCCAATGCATAAAGTTTTTTACAGACAGAAGTATCAGAATCACCGGTAATGATGGTTTGGAGACCGCAATCAGTAAAAACGACTGGATTGATTGCAGCAACAACCAGATCCGGAAATACTGCTGCATGACTGGACGTCATGAGTCGACTTCGATAACGACCATTTTGAGCATCTCAACTTTGCAGATGAAAAGAGTGTAAAACCATAAAATGGTTTGGGTAACGGCAGCCCGGTGTTGACGTACAGTCCTAACGATACATCGAACGCCAACGCGTCAGTCACTCCTTCCACATGGGCACAAGGCACAATCTGCACCCGGTGAAATGGTTATTACTATATAACGAAAAAGTTTGTGCCCATTTGATGGGGCTGTTTATTGCAGGTTTTTAAGCCTGTAAAAATTACGGCAGCCCATAGGCTGCCGTAAATAAAGATTTTTAATGCTCTATCCTGGAAATTAGATAGCAACTACATTATTAGCACAGGGACCTTTTTGACCCTGGCCGACTTCAAACTCAACAGCCTGACCATCTTGAAGCGTGGCATATCCGCCGCCGCTCTTGATTTCAGAATGATGAACAAACAGATCTTTGCCGCCCTCTTCGGGGGTAATAAAGCCGAAGCCTTTATCAGCATTAAACCACTTAACTGTACCTTTACTCATATTACTTTTACTCTAAATTATTGGTGAGTTAACTAAAATATCCAACATGCGAATTCACCATTTCGATGTGGATTTGGAATCTCTACAAAATATTTTCACGGCAGTACGTATACCAGATAAACAGGCTTTTCACCGAATGTAAAACTAATCGCCGGTTTGCACACGTCATTACCGAAACAGCTGTTGTCAATTAAGATCTCTGTGCCATTGGCTGATTATGATTTAAACGGCATCAGGTATGTGTATAAATTCTCAGCGCTTATAAAAATGCATTGGTCGTTGCAGTACTCGCTCATGTTGGGGACTCAATCACAGCATGGGTTACAGTCATCAGAAGGATCGTCGTTCAGAATAGTTATAAAATTAAAATATGTGCGGGCGATAGGTTGCCAATTTCGAGTGTTTCCGAGATTTATGTCAAATGTTAGCTATACCCAAGTTAGATGCAAGCAGTAATTGACGTTTGACATATTATTTAAATAAAAATTTCCAGATAAACTCGTAATGTATCGTTATTTTACTCTATATTTGCCAGCAGTTTTGTAATTTAATACAAATTAGCATAACTATTTTCGCTAAATTTACCCAGTTGACTGAATTTATCGCCGACAAACTAGGCTGAGCGTGTCATGCCTCTGATGCGCAAACACCTTAAGCACAGTAAAAACGAGATGCATGATATTAAAACACACACTGCATTTGCCGGCATCTCTGCTACAGCCAGTTTTCGGGCAAGGCGAATAGGTCCTACGATTTCGGGCAATTATTTAAGGTGGAATCACCCGTGCCGTAGAAATAATCGCTCCTAACATATAAACCAGCGCTGCCAGCAACAGCGACCAGAAGCCAAACTCTTGTCTTTATTTGTAATCAAGCACGCATGACATAATGCTATAAAACCGGGACCAAATATAATGAAGAACAAATCACCTGTAACAATGCCTGCTGACACGGCGATTCCCTTTGCAACACCGTGTGTTGCAGAACGAGTCACAACCAGCGCAACACTTGTGCCGGGAATTGCTGCGAGCGTTCCCATGACTATAAAGAGCGAGATTGAATCAAGGATGCTCATCTCTTTGTACCGCCTGGTCGGTTTGCGCATGATTTAAAGCTCAACGTGCATCAAGCCAGTCATGGATTCATTCTGCCCCGGCCCGTGATAGCTGCAGTTCGGTGGTGGGACAGCTTGAATATTCCGCAGCATGAAACCTGTAAATGTTATTTTTTGCAATCACCTTGTTAGAGTCAATAACACGATCATCGATAATCCATTTATGGTCAGTTCGGCAGGGATATTTCTTGCCAACTGAAGAATTTTCTATATTTGAAATTACATGGACATCTGTATTAGCTCTGACACTTCCAGCGTGCCGCCCAGGTCAAGAAAGGGACAGGCTTTGGCTGCATTTTGAGCCGCCTCGATAGAATCCACCTCGATAATTGTATAGCCAGACATCGATGTTGTGCTGCCATCGGTCACCGTACCGTCAGATTTTACGGTGCAGGTATGCTTTAGCGGGTTAGCAGGACTGACAACACTTTCCCCCAATGATAATAACCATTGTTTATATCTGTCAAAATGCTGTTTACCTTCCTCGGGGCTGGAAGGCTGATTTCCGCCCAGGTACGTGATTATGTATTGCGCCACGATCGTATCTCCTCAATTAAAATTACGGACTAATGTACTATAATATCAATTGCACTTTAACTCGATTAAGCTAAATCATCCTGCTAAGCTGGCTTTGACAACCGTCTGGTAAAAACAAACTTTCAATCAAGCAGGAATTGAAGCCGATCGTCAACTTTTGAGGGCGTGATTTCAAAAATTTGTGCATTAACTACAATTTCTGCGACGAAGGGATCGCAGTTTACCTGTGCCTGAATGCGCGTGTATCCGGTAGGCTTTAGTCAGTTCAATTTATTTCCAGCCGTGAATCCACTGATTCCTGTCCTTCAGATCCTGCCATTGAATTGCAACCGGGCGATGCGTTAGCACAGCCTCAATCATGCAGGTGATGACGCCTCCATCTTCATCATACTCAACTTCGGTGACGATAAAGTGTTTTTCCCTGTTTGTCGGTTTCACCGCCGTCCATTTGCTGTTGAGCAACTTTCCCGGGTTGATCTTATTCATCAATACTGGCGCTTTTACGACCCGGATTTTGCCTCACCATACAAACTGGTCTTTGATTTCCGAGGTGGTTGCCGTATACCGGCATGTAATCATCTCCGATTTTTATACCCAAAAGTTGATGACAGACGCTCGCCCGCATTTTCCTGAGTATTTGAAATTTATTATTACACTTGAGGGTTTTAAACATTCACTTAATTCAGTTTTTTCAGAACTGGCCTGAGGTCCTCTAGCTTATCAAAAAGATGCCAGATGTACCCGTCTTTACCACTTACGCGGCTCGATGTCGCCAGCGGCGACCTCACGAAACTTGCCCAGCACAACAACACGCTCACGTTAGTCTTGACTTCCCTGGCTGACCTTCGAGAGTAGCCAAGGGATTCGTCACTATCAGATACATTTAACAATGCCAATGATCCTCAGTTGTTACCGATCCTGGTAAT
>JAHEKD010000347.1 GCA_024638545.1 Gammaproteobacteria bacterium | reverse complement strand
ATGATATGAGTTTACTGATTTTCACTAGGGCCTCCTTATTACGTTCAATATATTCAGTATTCATCTTATCAATAAATACCTTACATAAAAAAGGGAAATTATTTCATCACACTCATGACTAATTATTCATGGTTAGCCCGCATTACCCAGCCCTCGGAGCTATTGTTAGAGCAAGTGTCATGAATCAAGGCGTTATATTCCACAATACAGAGGGCTAAAGAACGACACGCTGTTCTGCTTGATATTCGGTTCAATTTAACTTCACATCCTGAGCTATACCCCTTGAACCATAGCTTTGGCTACGCTTTTGTGGACGATCGCCCAGCCTGTATCGATAGATTGACCCAATATTCCAGGCCCTGTTAAAAGACGCGGGCTAGCGATACTGAGAGTTTTACACCAGCTATGCCGGACCCGTCTCATGCGGATCGGCGGTTTTTAATATGACTTTCGCATTTCTGATACGTGCAACCGGACGTTCATCGATCGGAATATGAATTAACGCGGTGACTGCTGCTATAAAAACGGCGGCCCACCAGATAATGTCATAAGAACCGGTGCGGTCATAAAAATACCCACCCAGCCAGACACCAAAAAAAGACCCGATCTGATGGTTCAAAAAAACGATGCCATAGAGTGTTCCCATGTATTGGAGCCCAAACATTTGTGCCACCATGCCGGAGGTAGGTGGTATCGTGGCGAGCCAGAGAAACCCGGTTAAAATCGAGAACAAGTAGATACTAAAGGTGGTCATCGGCATAATCAAAAAGATGCCCAGTACGACAGCCCTGGCGGCGTAAATAAAAGCAAGTATCCATTTTTTTGATAAACGCCCGGCCAGGGCGCCCGATCCCAGTGACCCAATGATATTAAAAAATCCGATCAGCGCCAGGCTGTATGCAGCAGTGGTTTCGCTAAAACCGTTGTCAGTCAAGTATGACGGCAGGTGCACAGTAATAAATGCCAGCTGGAAGCCACAAACAAAAAAGCCGGCAATTAATAACCAATAGTGCACATGGGAGCTGGCTTCTTTCAAAGCCTCAGTTAAACTTTGCCTGTTACGAAAAGCAGTCTTATTCTCGATGGCAGACTCGCCGGCAAGTGCCGGACTGAAGAGAATCATCGCCAGCGCGCCGATAGCCATGATTACCAGGGCGCTTTGCCAGCCGTAGGCGAGGATAAATTCCTTGGCAACCGGAATCAGAAAAAACTGGCCGGCTGAACCTGCCGCGGTGCCCAAACCGAGAGCCAGCGATCTTTTTTCCGGTGATACCAGCCTGGCCATTGCAGGTAACACAACGCCAAATCCCGTAGCGGCGATTCCCATGCCCACTAATATCCCAGCGCTGGTGTGGAGCATCATCGGGCTGCTTGCGATTGAGGTGATGTAGAGGCCGAGAGCATAAAGTAAAGCGCCGATAATAATGGTCCTTACAGCACCAAATTTATCAGCGACCATCCCGGCCAGGGGTTGACACAGTCCCCAGAATAGATTTTGCAGCGCCAGTGAAAATGCAAATACCTCGCGGCCGTAACCATGCGTTTGTGCGATTGGCTTCATAAAGAAACCCATTGATGAGCGCAGGCCGAAGTTGAGCATCAGGATCAGGCAGGCTGCTATCAGCGCAATGCCTAAAAACTGTTTTTTAGACATTATTAAGTTTATTTGCCGCGCTGGCCCTGGTCAAAAAATAGCATTGCAATACAGGCTGACAGGCGTTTGGCCATAGGCAAATGCAAAAATTCATTTGGACCATGTGCATTTGAGTGCGGCCCGAGTACACCGGTAACCACAAACTGAGCATCCTTAAAGCGTCTGCCAAGCATCGAGATTAGCGGGATTGAACCGCCTTCACCCATGTATACAGGCGGTTGCCCGTAGAATTCATCTGATGCACTGATAATCGATTCTTGCAACCAGTTTCTGAATTCAGGCGCACTCCAGCCGCGTCCGCCTTTTTGTATCTTATAGTTCACCTGTGCACCATATGGCGGGTCGCTCTCGATTAATTGTTTAAGCAATTTGTTTGAGCCTTTTGCTGGCAACGTTGGAGGCAGGCGTAGCGATAGTTTCAGGGTTGTTGATGGCCGCAAGGCATTGCCTGCATCAGCCGTCGGCGGAATACCGTCTTCTCCGGTGATGCAGAGTGCGGGCCTCCAGGCTCGATTCAAGACCAGTGAGGTGAGATTTTTACTCAATGGCGAGGCGCCATCAACAAAAGGGAATTTACTGTAGATTTCTTCGCCTAATACCTCTGCAACCTGTTTGGCTTCCTGCATGCGGTCGTCAGGAATTTTTGCGTGTAGAAACTCCGGTTTAATCTCGCCATTCTCCGGGTCTTCAATACGGCTTAATATTTTCCTGATGATTCGAAAACTTGATGGCACTATACCGCTGGCATCGCCAGAATGGACTGCTTCAGTCAAGATACTGACCGTAAGATTACCGCCGATCAACCCGCGCAGCGATGTAGTTATCCACAGCTGGTCATAGTTGCCGCAGCCGGAATCAAGGACAAAAACCAGATCGGGTATGCCGATACGATCATTAAGGTGATCGAGATACGCCTTGATATCAGGGCTGCCGCTTTCTTCACTGCATTCGATAAACAGTTTAATGGTTGGATGGGCGAGCCCCTGGCTCTTTAGTGCCGCAATTGAACTCATTGCGCAAAACAGCGCATAACCATCATCAGCTGCGCCGCGCCCGTATAACTTTTCATCTTCAACTACCGGCTTCCACGGGCCTTTGTTCGCATCCCAGCCCTCCGCCTCTGGTTGTTTATCCAAATGACCGTAAACCAGAACGCTGTGGTTATCCTCAACTCCGGGAACCTCAATAAACAGTAATGGCGTGCGCTTATCGATTTCAACAACTTCGGCTTTAAGCCCGTCAATGCCGAGAGATTCGCACCATTGCTTGCAAAGATTAACTGCATCATGAAGGTGTCCATTTTGCTTCCAGTTTTCATCGAACATGGGTGATTTGCATGGTATTGCTACGTAATCTTTAAGTGCAGGTAAGATACTTGCATCCCAGAATTGGTCGATAAACTGTTTCGTAGAGTCTGTATTCATCATATGCCTTTGATGGTTATGCACGATGCGGATGTGGGTTATTATTCAGATAATTTAGGAAGGAAATTATACATCCTTAAACGTTAAATTTAATTATTCTATGAAAAAATATGCAGTCATCGGTAATCCTGTATCCCACAGCCTGTCACCCCTAATACATCGGGAGTTTGCGAGCCAGTTCAATATTAATCTGATATACACAAAAATCCGCGCTGATTCAGCAGACTTCAGTCAGAAAATCACTGACTTCAGAGCGGATGGCGGCAGTGGGCTTAATGTAACCCTGCCACATAAAAAAGCCGCATTCATTGTGTCTGATCAATTATCTGAGCCGGCAATGCTTGCCGAAGCGGTCAATACATTATCCTTCCGGGAAGGTCTCATAGTCGGTGACAATACAGACGGGACCGGCCTGGTGAATGACCTGCAGGCGAACAAAAAAATCGATCTGAAAGATAAACGAATCCTGATTCTGGGGGCAGGCGGAGCCGTAAGCGGCGTTATTGGGCCACTGCTTTCGCAGCAGCCGGATTTGCTGGTTATCGCCAATCGAACAGCTCAAAAAGCATTTGACCTGCAGGCGAAATTTTCTAAATTTGGTCAAATTATAGGTTGTGGATTAAATCAGATTGAGCGAAATAAATTTGATCTGGTGATCAACGCTACCTCAGCCAGCCTGGCGGGGGAGGTACCCCAAATATCCGCCAATGCACTGGGCAGCACTGTGTTTGCTTATGATATGATGTACGCGAAACAACCAACTGCATTTATTAACTGGGCGCGTCGTAACGGGGTTACCAATACGGCAGATGGCCTCGGGATGCTGGTTGAGCAGGCTGCCGCTGCTTTCCATATCTGGCACGACAAACGGCCCGTGACTGCTACTGTTCTGGAGCATTTGCGCCGTAATATCAAGCGCTGAGATATCTTAACTGTCCTATTCATA
>JAHEKD010000346.1 GCA_024638545.1 Gammaproteobacteria bacterium | reverse complement strand
GTGGCCTGGGGCTGGTTCCAATCGTCCCTGGCTCAGAGTGCAGGAGCCATCGTCGGTGGTCGAGAGTTGATCCGCTCACCCGGGTTTTCACCTGTTGTCCTGCCGATTGTGACTGTTTGCAGTAACCTGGTAGCATTTCTTGTTGCGCTTTTTGTGTTGCTGATCTACCAGCTTGTTGTTGGGACAGGCATAGGCATACAGGTCTGGCCTCTGCCATTATTGATCGCTTTACAGTTTATTCTGACCTTGGCCATAGCGTATGTGATCGCCGCGTTAAACGTTGTGTTTCGGGATGTCGGTCATCTTGTCGCTGTACTTTTACAGCTAATGTTTTTCATGACGCCGATTTTTTATGACGCCAGCATGATTCCAGACAGATTTCAGACATTCTATCGTCTCAATCCTATGGTTCATTTTGTCGAGTCCTATCGTAGCGTATTACTTGACGATACTGCTCTAAAATGGTGGCCAATCGCGATAATCAGCTGTTTTTCGATTCTCCTACTGTTTGTCGGTAAAAACCTGTTTGTTAAACTTAGTTACCGCTTTGCTGAAGAGATCTAGCCGATGGAAAACCTGATCAAGGTAGTCGACCTGAGCAAGGGCTTTGTACGCCGCCACAAACTCAGGCCTCGAACCTTAAAGGAAGCGATTATTCGCAGACACTATTTTCACAATAAGGACACTAACTTTCTTGCTCTTGATCAGGTTAGTTTAGAAGTCCATCCCGGTGAGATTGTCGGTATCATTGGCCGCAACGGCGCAGGAAAATCAACCTTGCTGCGGTTAATTGGTGGTGTAGGTCGACCTGATGAAGGTCATATATATGTTAACGGAAAAATCGGTGCCTTGCTCGAACTTGGAGCCGGTTTTCATCCCGAGTTGACCGGACGTGAAAACGTGTTTATAAATGGTATGATTGCAGGACTGACACGTAAACAGATAGCGGATCGCTTTGCCGACATCGTTAACTTTGCTGAGCTGGAAGACTCAATCGACAATCCTTTACGCACATATAGTTCAGGTATGCAACTTCGACTTGCGTTTGCGGTAAGTGTTCACACATCGCCTGATGTCCTGCTTATCGATGAGGTGCTTGCTGTCGGCGATATTGCATTCCAGCGCAAGTGCCTTGAGCGCATTGATATGTTTAAGCAAGGTGGCTGTGCTATCCTCATAGTCTCACATGATACAGCACAGGTCAGAGATTTATGTGACCGGGTGATATGGATGCGTGATGGACGTGCCGTGGCAACAGGCGACCCACAGGACGTCGTTAATCAGTATGAAAATGCCATGATGGCTGAAACCGAAAAGCGGAGGCAGACCAGGAATGCTGGCTACCAGTCTCAATCGAATCGTGAATTAGAACACAATGTGAATAGAAAAGGAACCATGGAAATGGAGATTTCTGGCGTTCAGCTGCTTGACAAAAACTGGGAGCCTGTCAGCGAATTTAAAAATGGTAACGCCCTGATAGTGGAGATTGCCTATACGCCGATTAAGCGGGTTCAATCACCGATATTTTCTGTCACAATTCGTGATGAGAGAGGTGAAATATGTCTTGATACCAACACGGCTCGTCTGGAGATGCCCGCTATTGAACACAATGGCGTTATACGCGTGCACTTTGACAGGCTTGATCTGACAGCTGGAATATATTTTGTTGACGTTGGTATCTATGCGAGTGACTGGGACCGGATTTACGATTATCATTGGAAAGTATACCGGCTGCAGGTACAGGATTTTGAGCCCCATAAAGGTGTCCTGAATCCGCCTCACAGGTGGGATTTTAGTTAACGAACCGACACTAATAATAGAACAGATAAGCCTGGATTATAAATGTCCAGCCCGCATTTCTCACCACTCTACTACTGCGACGGTCCCTTGCCACGCCCCGTGGGCATTTTACTCGGTCAGGGTCCTCGACATAGCGTCAACGATGCCTGCGGGCCCTTGTGCCGGCACATATGCTGATAACATAATGCCGGCCTTTGGTCGTAAAACCCATACAGGACCCATCCTTTAACCGTCTCGCTACGAAGTCCGGTGAGAAATGCGGGCCAGTACGGAGTGTGGCTTAATCCGACGCGTTTACCAGTTTCTGTTATATTGAGTTCTGAGTCAGACTGCAGGAGTTTAAGGATCTTATAGTCTATTTTATCCACGGCGCTTTAGAACCCGCAAAAAAGGCATTGATTCCCTCTCTGGCTTCCTTCGATTGCCATCGATCCGCCAATCTGTTGGCCGTCATTTCAGTATGGTCATGGTCCGGATTTCGTGCCAGCAACACGCATAATGACTTTGCATCCGCAACCGCACCGGGTGCACACTGCAGGAATGCATTGACTTCAGATTCGATTGCCTCGTCAAGCTGATGCTCAGCCACCGTTGCCGATATCAAGCCAAATTTGCAAGCCTGCACGGCATTAAAGGATTTACCATTCATAAATACCTGCCTGGCATTCGCCTCACCAAGACGGCGCACTACATATGGACCGATAGTTGCCGGTATCAATCCCAATCGAGTCTCAGTCAATGCAAACCTGGCTCTGTCAGCTGCAATAGCAATATCACAGACCGATATTATCCCGATACCTCCACCGTATGCGGCACCATGCACTCGACCAATAAGAGGCTTGGGTAGCTTATCCAGATCACGCAGCATCATGGCCAGTTCAGTAGACTCTCTGATTTTACCTGCCCTGTCCCTGGCTGCCTGCTGTTTCATCCATTTAAGGTCTCCGCCTGCACAAAAACTTTTACCGATGGCGGCCAACACCACCACTCTGATTGATTCATCGGCCGATATTTCAGATGCGGCCTGCCGGATCTCTTTTATCATTAATGCATTAAGTGCATTATGCTTATCCGGCCTGTTCAAAGTCAGTTCGGCAACTGCATTTCCCGACTTAAATGATATTGTTTCAAAAGCACTCATTTAATTTTGCCTTAATCCGATTACTATTAGTGTCTAGTTTGCGGAATTTTGTTCAAATAACGAATGTACAAATTGCAGGGCCAGACTTAATTTGTCCAGATCAATACCTGTACTGATATTTTTATCATGTAAAAATCTAACCACATCTGAAGTCGCAACATTACCCCTTGCACCAGGTGCGTACGGGCATCCACCGATACCGCCAATACTGGAATCAAATCGTCTTAGCCCTTTTTCAAGACTGATATCAATGTTTTCCAGCGTCCGGTGATTGGTATCATGATAATGGCCCGCCAGTTTATCAACCGAAATATGTTCGATTACACAATCCAGCATTGTGCCGATGCTCTGCGGCGTACCGTTACCTGTTGTATCACCCAGTGAAATTTCATAACAACCCATATCAAGTAACCGGGTAGCAACACTGCAGACCGCGGATGGCAGTACTTTACCTTCATAGGGACAATCGACAACACATGAAATATAGCCTCGAACAGGCACCTGGTCTACTCTGGCAGCGTCCATAACCCGACCGAAACGAACCAGGCTCTCGTCAATGGAACAGTTGATATTGTTCTGGCTAAAGGTTTCAGAAGCCGCGGCAAATATCGCAACCTCACTGGCATTGCTTTCTTTTGCCTGCGTATATCCTTTTAGATTCGGTGTCAGTACAGCATAACTGATTCTTGGGTGTCGCGATATGCCGGACATTACCACTGAGGCATCGGCCAGCTGCGGCACCCATTTAGGTGATACAAAACTGGTTACCTCAATAGTATCGAAGCCACAATCCGACAACAGATTAACCAGCTTAATCTTATCCTCTGACGCAATGATAGTCTTTTCATTTTGCAGGCCGTCCCTGGGGCCAACTTCTACGATACTGACATGATCATTGCGCATTTTATAAAAAAGCTGTCTCCTATTCTCACATGTCCGATTCGTCAATGGAAAGAACCAACACGCCTTCATGAACCTGATCGCCTGTTGATACATTTAGCGTTTCAATTGATCCATTGATCGGCGCACGCAGGCTATGTTCCATTTTCATTGCCTCCATTACAATTAGCACATCACCTTTTTTCACCTCTTGACCTTTTTGGACATTAACCGAAGT
>JAHEKD010000345.1 GCA_024638545.1 Gammaproteobacteria bacterium | reverse complement strand
ACGACCAAAGGCCGGCATTAGCTGAAAGAATTTAACATTGATTTAAACCGTTAGTTTAGGCTTTCAAAAAACCCGTTGAAGAAACAGGCGGATACCCTGTCTGTCCTCACGAAATTACCAGTAACAAATTGCTGAACTGGGTAAGCAAAATTTCCTGGTACGAAATGATTCTGATCCGGTAATAAATTAATCACAGAGATAGCGCTTAAGTATGTCGACATCAAGGATTATGCAAGCCATCTGCAGCCCATGATTAATCTGTTAGGTTATTAGCATTATCTTACAGGCTCCATCTCATCGCGGCATTGGCCAGAAAAATGGTATGTAGTGCGTTCAGGCGCGCCAGACCAATCATCATCTCACTATCCTCAATAATAAAATCTGGCAGGACATTATTCATAATATTACCTCGCAACCTTAGGTCAGGATGGATCTGTACTTTACTGCACCATTCAACGCAGTTTCCGACACTGTGCTGGGGGCCATCTCAAAAGAGGTCAAAGAAATTCCTAAAAATGAAAATACTGCTTTAACCCAGTACTGCCTTTACCGAATCAGCCAGTATGTCAATCATTTCGTCAATTTGCGACTCAGAAGAAACAATCGGTGGAGCCAGGCTGTAGACGTCGTTTCGTACCCGCGAAAATAAACCGCGTTTTGTGGTTTCAGCCAATACCTGTGGGCCAATTTTATCACCCGCCGCAAACTCCTCTTTGGTATGTTTATCTTTGACAATCTCGATCGCACACATCATGCCCAATCCACGAACATCGCCGACATGAGGGTGATCGGCAAGTTGTTCTGTTAGACCGTTTAGCATGTGTTTGCCCTTTACGGCAGCCTGTCCGGGAAAATCATCTCCGGTCACCACATCAACCATTGCGCAGCCCACAGCGCAGCCGACCGGGTGGGCACTGTAAGTGTAGGCATGCATCCACATGTCGTCAGCTTTATCGAGTACATCAGCAATCTGATCGTTGACACCGATCCCGCCCAAGGGAAAATAACCGGAGGTGATCGCTTTTGCAAACTGCATCATATCGGGCTCGACATTCCAGTGCTCAAGCCCAAACATTTTACCGGTTCGACCGAAGCCGGTGATCACTTCATCTGCAACCAGCAAGATATCGTACTCATCGCATATCTCACGAATGCGAGGAAAGTAGTCATCCTGTGGCGGAATTACCCCTCCCGCACCCTGCACAGGTTCGGCAATAAACATGGCGACATTATCCGCGCCCTCTTTCAGTATCGCTTTCTCAAGCTCGTTGGCTGCAGCGATGCCCTGGCTGATTCCCTCTGGGGCCTGATAACGATAGGGGTAAGGTGAGGGTATATGCAAAAAACCCGGCACACGCGGCTCAAATGCAGGCCAGTATGGTGCGATGCCGGTTGCACTCATCGCTGCCAGCGTTACGCCGTGATAACCCCATTGACGTGAGATGACCTTATGCTTGTTCGGTTTGCCCATTTTTTTCCAGTAATAGCGAGCCATTTTGAAATTACTGTCACTGGCTTCACCACCGCCGGATGTGAAAAAGAATTTGTTGATACTCGGATAGGTGATTGTTGAGAGCTTTTCGGCAAGTTCAATCGCAGCGGGATTACTGCTGCCGGAGTACCCGGATGCATAAGCCATCGTCTGCATTTGTGAGGTGCAGGCGTCAATGAGTTCCTGGCGGCCAAAGCCAGCGGTGTTGCACCAAAGTCCGGACAAGCCATCATAATAGCGTTTGCCATCAGCATCAATCAGATGGATACCTTCTCCCCCAACCCAGACCTTACCGCCTGAGTGCTGATTACGGTTATAAAGCGGATGGATTAGGTGATCTAAATCACGTTGAATGTAGGTGGCTGCGTTTGATTGTGACATGCTGTTATGCTCCACATGAGATATGTATGTTGCATAGCTTAACCCTGGAAAAATTAAAATCAACAATTGTTTTCATAGCTTCTCACGACTTGTGAAATAGAATAGTTCAGGATTGCAGAATTACATCAAAACCAGTACTAACCCGCATTTCTCACCACCCTACTACTGCGACGGTCCCTTGCCACGCCCTGTGGGCATTTTACTCGGTCAGGGTCCTCGACAGAGTGTCAACGATGCCTGCCGGCCCTTGTGCCGGCACATATGCTGATAACATAATGCCGGCCTTTGGTCGTAAAACCCATACAGGACGCATCCTTTAACCGTCTCGCTACGAAGTCCGGTGAGAAATGCGTATATGCTTGCTGTTGATATTGTGCAGTCCCTCTACCAGCGAAAACTATTCAGTCCAACTGCCTGACAGCCCTGAGGTGGCGTTGCCTGCCAATGAACCGGAAATTTCAGAATCTAAACAATTTTTAACAATTTGATCATTTATTCGCCACCCGCAGGCATTATGATGTTTGCAGATTAATAACAGCTCATCTGCGGGAGTTATTTTGAGGCGAAAAATGCAACATTTTGGTTATCTGTTTTGCAGTCTGATACTGGTGCTTGTTGTCAAAAATATTAATCCGCCAAGCCTGGACTATATTTTGGATTACACCTCAGTCATTGCCTGCGTTGAAAGAAACATCTCTGGCATTACATTCAATCCAGAAAGCGGGAACTTCTATGTGGTCTCAAATGAACCCGAAATGATTGTTGAAATTACCGTGACGGGTGACTGTCTGATTAAGTATCCATTGATGGATTTTGATGATACTGAAGACCTGTTTTACATGGGTGATAACAAGATGCTGCTGGTTCAGGAAAGGCAACGTACAGTTGATCTGGTCAAATTCGACTCAAATCGTATTACCCATTTGCAGTCTCTGGCCGTGCAAATTGACGGCGAGTTAAATAAAGGGCTGGAGGGTATTTCATACAATTCAGATTCAAATACCATGTTCGTGGTCAGTGAAAACCCCCAGCGGCTTTTAAAGGTCTCTGCCTGGCGGCCGATGAAAGGATTTGGCAAGGTGGAATTTGTAAATACATTCTGGTCATCGTACTTACTGGGCGATTACTCAGCCGTCACGGATTCTGGTCGAAGTTTATTTTTATTGAGTGATCACTCGAACCGCTTGCTAGAGCTTGACTATGATGGTTCGGTAAAGGCGACTTTAAACCTGAATTCTGAGGCATTCGGAAAATCGACTATACCGCAGGCTGAGGGAATTGCCATGGACGATAATAAAGTGATTTACGTGGTGAGTGAACCAAATTTACTTTATGTATACAAGAGAAACCAGCTAAAAAGCGCTGGTTTTCTTGTCAATAATGATTCCCGCGGCTAGATTTCTTTCTGGTAACGTTTTACTGAGTCCAGAACCTCGTTGTGGGCACTTTGGATATCTGCCCAGCCTGTCACTTTAACCCACTTGCCCTCTTCGAGATCTTTGTAGTGTTCAAAAAAATGGGTGATCTTTGTCAGTAACTCCTCGGGCAGATCGTCTATCGAGTTGACTTTGTCATAATGCCTGGTGATTTTTCTGATAGGCACGGCGACCAGCTTGGAATCTTCACCGGCCTCATCTTCCATATTTAATACACCCAGCGGACGACATCGAACGATACATCCTGGCTGCAGCGGGATTGGAGTGACAACCAAAACATCAGCCGGGTCACCATCTCCACACAGCGTTTGCGGGATGTAGCCGTAGTTGCAGGGATAATGCATGGCTGTTGACATCAGTCGATCCACCATCAGTGTACCGCTGTATTTGTCAACTTCATATTTAACAGGCAGGGCATTGGCTGCAATCTCAATGACAACGTTCAAATCGGTCGGAATATCTTTTCCTGGTTCAATATCGCGATAGCTCATAATCTTTAATCATTTGAAGTTTGTTTTGCGCGGCATTATACAGGATCATTTGTAAAATATAATCACTAGTTACCTGGGAAATAGTCAATATAACTAACCCGCATTTCTCACCACCCTACTACTGCGACGGTCCCTTGCCACGCCCTGTGGGCATTTTACTCGGTCAGGGTCCTCGACATAGTGTCGACTATGCCTGCGAGCCCTTGTGCCGGCACATATGCTGATAACATAATGCCGGCCTTTGGTCGTAAAACCCATACAGG
>JAHEKD010000006.1:10716-16461 GCA_024638545.1 Gammaproteobacteria bacterium | reverse complement strand
AGGTAGACTCCATCGATCGGTCCTGCGTCTTCGATTCCACGGCAGATCAAATTTACAATCGCATTGAATGCGTGGTGATCAACCTTGCCTGCCGGTTCAGCAGCTGCCCATAAAACAGGGATGAGCTGCCAGTCAGTGTTGGCCTTGATAAAACCGCCAATAGGTATATTTAGCGTTTTAAAAATATCAATAACGGCATTGCCCTTTGTTAATGCCGGCCAGCTGTCGGCCTTTTCGAAATCGGCAAGCGAAGTTGGAAATGGACAAAAGGTATTGGTTTCGTGCTGAAAACCGCCAATCGCAATTCGCTTTTTAGACATGGTAATGTAATTATTTACTCAACGTTATGACTGGAGGTGACCAGGCAAAGTCCCGGTCCAGGGGATAAATCGGCCGCTTCAGGTGCTTAAATGGAAAAACGGAATAATCGGAACTGCAAACTCCGGGACCGGCAACCAGCAATATCTGTTTGGCAATTGCCTCAAAGCCGGCGCGAAAATGCTGGCGAGACTTTAATAACAGATAGCGTTTAGTCATTGGATCTATCCCTGCATGAGTGAAGAATCCAAGGTCAGCGGGTTCATTGCGGTACTCACTGATGATAATGTCAACGGAACCAACATTAAATACCGCACAACGACCAAGATCAACCTGAAATCCTGTCATCATTGGTCCGGTAATTTCAAACTTGATATGTTTTAATGCCCTTACTCGGCCCTTCAATTCCAACGGCCTGGCCTCCAAACCAATGGAAGGTGTTGCAGCTTTACCGCCTACAGGCAGTCTTAGCATGGCCCCTTCACCTGCCTGCCAAAGTGTTGCGACTGCCTGTGGATCAGCAATCGGCGCGACCGCGACATCCTCAAGTCCCTGAGTAATAATCTCAGCTAATACCGCCATGTTGTCGTGAGGACCGCCAGCACCGGAATTGTCGCCATGATCCGCCAACACAATGGGACCCTGTGTCAGCGTTTTAGCGTATGTAATGGTCTGGGCTAACGGCTCAGGGTTATAAACAAAATCTGCGCGAGCTCGCCAGGCCATCGAAACCAATTCACTGGTTAGTGCCTTTCCTAAATGCTCATGATTCTCCTCAACAACGACAACCGCGCTCAAGGCTGCATGCGGAATATCCGCTAATGGAAACCCGCCAAAAACACTGGCTGCCAGCACCTGTCCCGACGCTTCTGCTTCGATGGCATGGTCCATGATAGGTTTCATCGGTATTTTAGCTGGTGTTTGCCTGATCATGTGTGTGAGCATGGGCGCACCTGCCCAGAGAGTTCGCGGTTTGATCTCCCCACGCAGAGTTCTCAGCAATAACTTTCCTGCGCGAATTCCGCATTCATGATTATCAACATGCGGGTAGGTTCGATAACCGATCACGATATCCGCGTTATCGCAAATCGCTTGACTTAAGTTGGCATGAAAATCAAGTACAACTGCAATGGGCACTGCCGAATCGACTTTACGAATGCGCTTTAATAATTCACCTTCAGCATCAAAAAAACTTTTTGTCACCATCGCTCCATGAAGATCCAGCATAATGCCGTCACAGCCCTGGGCGACTGCGTCGCAGATGCGTGACGCCATCGTATCAAATGCACTGTCTTCAACAGCAGCACTGGGTTCGGCATATGCCGCCAGTGGCACAATAATCTCGAACTCCTTACTTTTTAATAAATCAAGAAAACCACCAATTGCCATTTCTGTGCCATTGAAGAAATCAATAGCCGCCTGTCCAGATGGCGGATCTTCGAACCCCAACGGGCGGGCGAAATCTTTAAGCTGGGTTGTCAGGCTGGAAAACGTATTGGTTTCATGTTGCATGATGGCCACAACAATCTTCATACAATAAATTCCCTTTATTTGTTTACGCGATGACTACAATGGAAGGTAAACCTTAAATCTCGCCAGTCAATAACATAGCCTGATTTTCGTCATGGCCCTTAAAAGACCAGGATAACGCAGCGTAAATGACAGGTCATGAATTGAAGGGCCAAAAGCTCGGCCGACTTAAGTGATCCACCATCTTTCAAGGATCCGCCGCCCGTCAGTTGGACGAACCCAGGATATATCGCCGTGCGCCACCTTATCGTTTCTTGCCATCACCGAGTTAGCAAACATTGGCGCTACCACGCCACCTTCATCACGTAACAGAATTTGCATGTCGCGGTACATTTCTCTACGCTTTGACTCATCAAGTTCAGCACGGGACTGCACCAGCAGCTTTTCAAAGGTTTCGTTATCCCAGAACGTGTCATTCCAGGCGGCACCCGCAGAATATCCGGTCGTAAACATGGCATCTTCTGTGGCGTAACCGCCCCAGTAGCTGGTTGTCCAGGGTTTTTTCATCCATACATCCGACCAGTAACCATCATTTGACTCACGCACGACGTTAATATTAATACCTGCTTTTGCTGCAGACGCCTGATAAAGCTGGACGGCATCGACCGCACCTGCATAAGCCGCATCTGCCGCGCTTAAATCAAAGGTTAAATCCGATAAACCCGACTGCTTCATATGAAATTTTGCCCTGTCAGGATCATAACTGTTCTGTTCAATATCAGCCGCATGGTAACGGTAAGATGGCCCGATGGGATGATCATTGCCGACAGCGCCGTGACCCTGGAGAATTTTTTCTACCATCTCTTCACGATCAATTGAATATTTCAGTGCCTTGCGAACATCAATATTGTTGTACGGCGCGACGTTTACGGCCATAGGGAACGTGTAGTGAAGCGGACCGACACCTTCCAGAATTGTGATAGCTGGATTTCGTGCAAGCAAACCCACCGTTTTTAAATCCACCTGATCAATTACATGCACTTCCCCGGTTATCAATGCTGAGGATCTTGCCGCAGGATCTGTAATAGTGAGCAGTTCAATTGTGTCAGCGTGCGCAGCTCCATCTTTCCAGTAATTGGGATTACGCTCGAAGTCAACGCGTATACCTGGTTCATAGTTTTTAATTATATATGGCCCTGTACCGCCACTGAGCCAGTCAATACTGCTGTCTTTAGCGGGATATATTCCGAATGTGGCTTCATTGAAATTGTACGGAAAGTCGGCGTTGCCGCTGGATAACTCAATAACCAGTGTATCGGGACCGTCTGCCTTTATTTCAGTCACTGACGCTAAAATAGGTTTACCGACTGACTGTGAGGCTTCTCCACGATGATAATTAAGCGAAGCGATCACATCATCAATGGTCATCGTCTTGCCATTATGAAACTCGGCATCGCTGCGCAACTTGAACGTCCAGATTTTGGCATCAGGCGACGCCTCCCAGCTTGTGGAAAGCGAAGGAACCAAGGAACCGTCTGGAGCAAGTTCGGTCAGGGTATTGGCAACACCGTAACTGGCCACCCACTGTAAACCATGCGTTATAGTCGCCGGATCGAGCGTATCAGAGGTGGCGCCATGAGCCATCGCCACCTTCATGTGCCCGCCCTTTTTGGGTTCGGCCGCGAGTAGCTGACTGGTGCCGGAAGCAGAGATCATGCCGGCACCAACCAGGGCACTCCGCTGCAGGAATTCGCGCCTGGACAATTTTCCTGAATGATAGGCAGCGGCCAACCACTTTGTTTGTTTATCTCTTAAATTATTCATACCTGACTCCTAAATATTCGCTTGTGTGAGGTTTAATTTTTGCCATTTCCGATCTACTGCGTGTTGCATTAATCATTCTGAATAAGGCAAAAATAATTCCGTTTTTTAGCCCGACTGATGATCAATCAATTCAGCGCATGGAAAACCTGTGTAGCCATGGGTGTTTTCAACTGCAGACCGCTTTTCAAAGTAATCCAATTTAATCATGCAATAGAATTCAAAATTTAACAATTTCTCAAAGATGACTTCAGCTGAAGCTACTTTATGCTACTCTAGCTTAATACTGCTCAAATAATGGAAAATGGCTAAAAATGTTCACCAGTAACCTGCGCTACTTATGCGGTAAACACATTTCAATATCTGCCGTTTGCAGAGATTTAGGGATGAATCGACAGCAGTTCAATAAATACCTGAGCGGAGCTGCGAGGCCCTCTCGTCGAAACCTAAATCGAATCTGTGAATTTTTCCGGACTCATGAGGCAGAGCTACATTTACCCCACAAAGAATTTATTGCCAGACATGGACAGCAATCCGATTATTTCTTTGAACAACAGTTTAACAAAATATTTCCAGTCTCCGGCAGCGATATCAAACGCTATCTTGGGTACTATCATGGTTATTTTTACTCGCTGGCCTACCCCGGCAAGATTATCTGTTCACTTGTTTCAATGTACGAATCAAACGAGCGGGTTTTTACCAAAAATATTGAACATTTGTACGACAAGAAAAATACTGCGCCTGAAGATAGATTCATTAACAAATATACAGGCATCGTCTCCTATTCATGCAATCGCATATTTATCATCGAAAGAGACGTCCTCTGGGGAAATGCATTTAACATGACGATTCTTTACCCAACCTATCAAAGCCACATCAAATACCTGCATGGACTATCGATAGGCTGTCCAACCTTGGGCAGGATTCCGAGTTGCGCGAGAATTGTATTTGCCTACCTTGGTAAAAGGATTAACAGGCGGCAGGAACTAAGCCACTGTGGGCTGTATTCCAGGGACGAAATAGATATCCCCAAATCCTTGTTGAAATTAATCGAAAATCACAAGCGCCCCGAAGACTACACTTTCCAGGCATTTAATCCCGGGCTGTCAATAGGGTAGGAATGGATCTTCAGGTAGCTTACATTTAACGGTAATATAATCCTGTTTTATCGAACTCTAACCAGACTCGCATTGAACTACAACACGCAATAACTGTCCGAACAGATATGGGCCAGATGAATAGAAATGTAATTGTCATAACCCAGTATAATTAGGTCACGATAAATATTTACAGAACTGACTGCTGATACAGGCACCTTTTAACAAGAAATGATTGATCACGAGCGTTCCGGAGTAAACAACCTCCTTTTTGCAAGAGCCAGTAATAGCAATGCTATAACCGGCGTTACGCGTCGGGATCTTGAATATTCTGATCGACAAATGAATCCAGCCAGACTAATTCAAAAGCTGGTTGAATTAATTAAGCCAGGCTGGTTAGTTATATTGACGCTGTTGCTGGTGACAGTGCCGGCTCAGGCTAACGAGGATGAATTATTGCCCCCGGAGCAGGCCTTTGACTTGTCTGTGGTTTATGCAGGCGGTGATCAAATCAACCTTAACTGGACGATTGCGCAAGGCTATTATCTTTACCGGGAAAAGCTAAAACTGGACCTTGATGGGCAAATTATTGACTACAAAAACCTGAGTTTACCGCAAGGCACGAACATTGATGACCCCCTGTTCGGTGAAGTTACAATTTATAAAAACTCGCTCGCCTTTGAACTGCCAATACGCAACATATCGCCTGCGAAACTGTCCGTTACCTCGCAGGGCTGTTATGAACCGATCGGCATTTGCTACCCGCCACAAACTCAATCATTCAGCTTAATCGCTGAGGCGCAGGCCGCCGATAGCCCGGCTGTGGCAAAGTCCGCCATCTTCAGCCAGGGCACCGTATTCGGCACCAACACGGATGAAGAATTTTTACCCGTTGATGAAGCCTTTCAGTATGTACTGACTAAAACCGACACCAATCGAATTGTGGCAAATTTTGAGGCCGCAAACGGCTACTATCTCTATAAGCCACATATTAAATTCAGGTCTGATAATTCACAGATAGTCATCAGTCAAATTGAGT
>JAHEKD010000006.1:0-10706 GCA_024638545.1 Gammaproteobacteria bacterium | reverse complement strand
GGCATTATTAAAGATGATCCGCATTTTGGCGAGATTGAGGTTTATTATGACACTGCAAGCATTCCAATCAATCTGGCCCGACGCTCAAAAACCAATGAGCTGCGATTAACCGCTGAATATCAGGGTTGCGCTGAAGACGGAATTTGCTATCCGCCGCAAACCCGCACACTGGGGTTGACGCTTGCAGATTTCGATGGGCCTTTTGCCGAGGATAGACCTTTAAATGTTCTAAGTGAACCCGACAAAAGCATTTTCTGGTATCTGCTTGCCGCCTTTGGCGGCGGGTTGCTGCTCACCTTTACGCCCTGTGTACTCCCCATGATTCCGATCCTCTCCGGCATTATCATGGCTGAACGTGGCAAGGGTGGATTAAATCACTCAGGCTTATTATCACTGATTTACGTACTCGGTACAGCTGCAAGCTACACCTTGATCGGAGCTGTAGCGGGCGCCACCGGGGAACAGCTTCAGGCCTATTTTCAGACACCGCTGGCGATAGGTTTACTCAGCAGTTTGTTGGTTTTAATGGCTCTTTCAATGTTTGGACTGTATAAACTGCAGGTGCCTGCTTTTATACAAACAACGCTGTCAGGTCACAGCTGGAGGCTGGCTGGTGGCGGTGTTATCTCCATCTTTGCAATGGGCATGTTCTCGGCCCTGATCGTCGGCGCATGCGTCTCGCCACTGTTGATTTCAACTTTGGGGATTGCGATCGCCAAAGGCAGTGCACTACTGGGAGGTGCACTCATGTTCTGCATGGCCATGGGCATGGGCGTGGTGTTGATATTTTTTGGATTTGAGTTTGGCCATCTCATCCCCAGAGCAGGCACCTGGATGACGGTAATCAACAGGCTGATCGGCATGCTGTTGATGGCTGCTGCTATTTACCTGCTTGGTTTTATACCTGCCGTTCCGGTCCTGTTTTTATGGAGTCTTTTACTAATTGCCAGCGCAATATACCTGTTTTATCTTGCAATACCCGGGAATCTGGGGAGCCTGAAAATCCTTACAAAAACGTTGACTGTTGTGTTTATGTGCTGGGGAGTGCTGGCGCTGGTTGGCGGTTTTAACGGTTACAGGGACATTTTCAACCCGCTTCCATTGAATCAATTGATTGCCAACGAGTCTGGCACGCCGGCAGAAAAAGCAAAATTTACCGTCGTCAGCAGCATTGAGGAAGTCGACATACTGTTCGACACAGCAAAATCACAAAATAAACTGCTTATGCTGGACTACTATGCTGACTGGTGCCTTGATTGTCTGCGCATGGACGGCACGACTTTTAAAGCACCTGAAGTGGTAAGCACGCTGGACAAAGCCTTTATTATGATCAAAGTGGACGTCACCGATGCGACAGATGATCGTGTCAAGGCTGTTAAAAAACGCTTCAATGTCTATGGTCCGCCCGCTACTCTTTTTTTTGACTCAAATGGAAACGAACTCGATAAGTATAAATTCTACGGGTATAAGGACAGCGATGAATTTTTAGAACTCCTCAATTCCATCCTGGGGCAGTCCTGAGATGTCGATATCGCGATTAATATGCTGGATTGTAATCGCAATCACCGGGGCGGTGGCGCTCTATGCGGGCGTATTTTTTGCCAAAAAACAGGTCCAGGCAGAAAAAGCCGCTGGCGATGCTGTCGTGTTTACTTTAAGTGACTACCGGGGGATTTCGTATGATCAAACTGAGTGGGCCGACAAAGTCATGTTGATTAATTTCTGGGCCACCTGGTGCACACCCTGCAGAGAAGAAATGCCGATGCTTGCTGACTTTCAGCAACGTTACAGCGAAAAGGGCCTGCAGGTGATTGGCATTGCACTCGATGATGTCGAACCGGTAGAGCGCTTCGCCGACACCATGGACATCAATTACCCGTTATTAATGTCCGACGAAAGCACGCCTGAATTGATGAACAAATATAATGATATCGGGGCAATTCCGTTCAGCCTGATTACAGACAGAGAAGGTAGGGTGGTGGAGACAAAGCTGGGGGTTTTTACGTCCGATGAACTCGAGGCCATGATTGAGCCTTTGCTTGAATAAAGGCATCTGCCCGCATCTGGCGTTATCCCCGGGTTTTTTTACCCGCCTTGATAGCGCTGTAACCATTTATGCTGCGAATGCCCGGCTCACTAATACGTCGACAGCTGTATAAGGTATGACCTGCTAAATTTAACTTTGACCTGACTTGATTTCCCCTTACTTCATCAACCGGCTTCGATCAATCACCGCATTGATTATGTTCGGCTTCATATTTATTCATCTGGGCAACCACATGCTGGGTATGATTAGTATTGAAGCCATGGAAACAGTGCGTCAGGTCACGACAAAAATAATACACAGTGTAATCGGCTCTATTGTGCTGGCCCTGAGCTTAATCATTCATTTCAGCATTGCCATGCGCGCCCTCTATAACAAGCCATTGCTGAATCTTCCACTTTGGCAACAGCTCCAGCTACTCAGCGGCATCGTGATGATATTGCTGCTGATTCCTCATGCTGTACCGATACGCGGTATCCATGCGGGTTTTAAAATGGATACAAGTTACCCGCTAATACTTCAGCATCTCTGGACCGATGGCCTGGAAACCATCAGACAGATCGGCCTGACGATTGTCGCCTGGCTTCATGTTTGCCTGGGTTTACATTACTGGCTTAAAACAAAATCCTGGTATTTTAAAAATCTGTACTGGATTTATGGATTAGCCATTCTCTGGCCAACGCTGTCCTTGATCGGCTTCATACAGGCAGGTGCTGAAGCATTCGACTATGACGTGGCTAAACCAGATGACCCGCAGATAAGCAGCATTATAAGCACGGTCGAGAATTCTTTACTGTGGGCAGTGATTTGGATATCTGTTCTCGTGCTGTTTTTAAAATGGTATAGAAGAAACTTCGTTCGTGCCACTAAGGCCTGCACGATTTCGATTGCGGGGGTTCAAATTAAATCAGCCGTTGGTCAATCAATATTAAACGGTTTGCGTTTTGCTGATTTTCCACATGCCTCGATCTGTGGCGGCCGGGCGCGCTGTACAACTTGTCGTGTGCGTGTAAATCAGGGAATGGATCATCTGCAACCAAAAGGGGAACTTGAAAAAACTGCACTCAAAAGAATTAATGCCCCGCCAGGTGTTCGACTGGCCTGTCAGGCCGAGCTCAGAGGCGACGTGAACGTGACGGCGCTGCTGCCGGTCGATGCAAATATGAAACTTGCCAATCCGGCTGGAGGCATTAGTGGTGAAGAGCGCGAGGTTGTCGTCATGTTCGTCGACCTTCGCGAGTCAACCAAAATATCTGAACATAAACTCCCCTACGACGTATTGTTTCTACTCAACCAGTTTTTTATTCAAATGTCCGAAGCCCTTATTCACACAAAAGGCCACTATGCACAGTTTGCCGGGGATGGATTAATGGCACTGTATGGATTAGATACTGACTCAAGAACCGCCTGCAAACAGGCGCTGGCCGGCGCCGCTGAGATGATCAGGCGCATTGATCACTTAAACATGAAATTACAATCAGATCTGGAAAAACCCCTGAAAATAGGGATAGGACTTCATTTCGGAGATGCTATTGTCGGCAGCATGGGACCACCAAAATCGCCCAATTTCTCAGCCATCGGGGACACTGTCAATACGGCGGCACGTCTGGAAGCACAAACCAAACCGCTTAACTGTCTGCTGGTCATTTCAAAAGCGTTCCTAATGCATTGTGATGCGGATTACAGCAAGCTGTTGAATCACACCGTCAGCGTTCACGGGCGCAATACTCCGATGGATGTATTTTGTGTTGACTCAATTGATGTGCTAGAAATTTTAATTGATTCCATCGATATTGCACTCACTGAGCAATCGCTTTTAACACACAGAACTATTTCAAAATGAATCAGCCATCGTCAAATTTCTTCAGATTCCGGCTAAAGGATAAGCCTTGCCGGATTCATTATCTCGACTGGGGCGGGCCAACGCTGCCTGTATTATTTTGTGCGCACGGCCTGACGCGTAATAGCCGGGATTTTGATTTTCTCGCTCGCAAGCTCTCTGAAAACTTCAGGGTAATTGCCCTGGACTACCCGGGCAGGGGTTTGAGTGATTGGCTTGACAATAAGATGGACTATACGATACCCAACTATGTTGAGGTGAGCATGGCATTGTTCGAGGAACTAAAACTGGGCACGGCGGATTGGCTGGGCACATCAATGGGCGGACTGATCGGGATGCTTGTTGCAGCATTATACCCAGAGCGGCTCAGGCACCTGATCATTAACGATGTAGGGCCCGAAATTCCTGAGACTGCCGCGAACAGAATTAATGACTATCTTTCCGTGACGATGGCCTTTGATGACCTGGCTGACTTTGAAGAGCACTTGCGCCTGATCTATGCACCCTTCGGCGAGCTTAGCGATCGACAGTGGCAGCATCTGGCGAGATACAGCCACTATAGAAACCAAAATGGCAAAATCCTTGCGAATTATGATCCCGGCATTGTTGTTCCGTTCAAACATAACGCCTCTGAAGATGCAGATCTTTGGGAGATCTGGAAGAAAATTGGCAAGCGTATATTCCTGCTTCATGGTGAAAATTCTGATATTCTTTCACCTGCAATACTCGAAAAAATGAAACAGCTGCAATCTGGCCTGGTTTCAAAATCATTCAGGAATACCGGACATGCTCCCGCCTTGATGGATGAAGCCCAGATTGAGTTTATTAAATACTGCTTAAACACTAAAGGAAACGATTAATGAAATATCTACACACGATGGTCAGAGTGACCGATATTGATGCCTCTTTACATTTTTATTGCGATCTGCTGGGCCTCAAGGAAATTCGACGTTATGAAAATGAGGCGGGAAAATTCACCCTGATTTTTCTGGCAGCAAAAGGACAGGAAGATGCCCAGGTGGAATTAACCTATAACTGGGGCTCGGATGAAGTCTATACAGGCGGTCGAAACTTTGGGCATTTGGCCTACAGGGTTGACAATATCTATGAATGTTGTAAAAAGCTGATGGATGGGGGCGTTACAATCAATCGACCGCCAAGAGACGGGCACATGGCATTTGTCCGATCACCAGACGGCATCTCAATCGAGTTACTTCAGTCCGGCGAACATCTGGAGCCGCAGGAACCCTGGGCGTCTATGCCTAATACCGGCGAATGGTAAAAAATCGGTAATGGACGATTATGATGAATTTAACTGTCTTTAGTCAGCAACATGCGATGGTAAATTTTTTAAAAATAGTTTTAACAGTCAGCTCGCTGATCTTTTTAACATCCTGCACAACAAGTTTTGCATTACCTGACCGAATAAAAGCCAGTGGTGGCGATGCCGATGCACAAGTCGAGTTAGCGAGACGTTATTATTATGGTGACGGCACGGCGCAGGATTATGAAAAATCGATCTACTGGTTTGAAGAAGCGGCCAAGAACGGCAGTCATCTTGCCCAGGAGGCACTGGCGCGGCGATATTATCACGGCGGCAGAGGGGTCCCCCAAAATTACACTAAAGCCTTTCAGTATGCCCAGCTGGCCGCTTCAGGTGGCAGGATCGGCGCAATGAGCATGCTCGGGGTCATGTACTGCACAGGAAAAGGCGTCACAAAAAATGAACCCGTCTGTGTTCAGTGGTATAAAAAGGCGGCAGAGGGCGGTGATGGTCCAACCCAGCTCGCGCTGGCCAGAAAGCTAGCCACCGGACGCGGTGTACCCATTGATCTTGAGGCAGCCTTATTCTGGTATGAAAAAGCCGCCAGGCAGAATCTTCCTGATGCACGTACCGAACTGTGCAGCACTCTTAAGGTTGTTAAACAAACGCAGTCAGGCTTTAAGCAGTATGATGCCCTTTGCGAGTAAATACCTGATGCATCAGGCGCGCATCATTTTCGTTAACCGCTATTTTGCCTGGCTGCCATAGCGCCGGGTCCAGCTCAGCGAATCGAACCAGGTTTTCGCCCTCGACCTCATCCGGTATCCAGGTGACATCAACCGCATCACAAAAAGCAAGCGCGCAATTATAAATCTGCCCGCCGCCTATTATCCAGATGTCATCATTGACGTGATCGATGGCTTTTTTGACGGAAGTATAGGCTTCGACATCGGCCACGGGGTTTGTTGAAATAACGATATTTCGCCGTGCGGGCAAAGGCTTGCTGCCAATCGATTCCCAGGTTTTACGTCCCATGATGATTGTTGAATGGATAGTTTTACGCTTAAATCGCTTTAAATCCTCGGAATAGTGCCAGGGTAATGCACCATCTTTTCCTATTATTCTGTCCTTATTCATGGCCACAATGGCTGTGATTGACCTGGATTTTGTCATTATCATTATTATACGCCAGCTGCTCTATGGATTCAGGTGAGCAGTGAGGCCGTTTGCGGATTAGCAACTACGGCCATGAGCCTATTGCGGATGGACTTCAATAACGCGGTTCTACCTGACCTGCCCCGAAGGGCATAGGAACAGTGTCGGCGTTTAATGATCAATAAACAGAGCAGGATGGGTATTCTCCAATTTTCTCCCCTAGCTGTGCAGGCCGGGTGGCGCTGTATAACTGTCAGCAAACTCTAGACCGCCACTTTAAAGGGAATAAACGGGTGTGGATCATAGCCATCCAGCCTGAATTTAGCCAACAATTCATCTGTATCAGCTTCCAATAGCGGCGTTAAGTTTTCCAAGGCGGTGATCGAGGGATCAATCGTCAGCTGTGGTAATGAGCGTACGTCACGCGTTAACTGTTCTCGCAAACCGGGAATATGATCATATTCAGCCATTGATCCATCCGCCTTGGCGGTATAAATGTGCGCATCAATTAACGTGTGTGCAAAAATGCCGGCCCGAATACCGCTCAAATGAGACATCAATTCAAGTATGAAAGCATAACCGGCAATGTTATAGGGCACACCAAGTGCAATATCACAGCTGCGCTGGGTCAAATGCAAATTCAGCAAAGGTTCGCCGTTTTCATCATTTTGGACATTGAGCACCCACATCGCGTGGCAGGGTGGCAATTCACTGGTTTGCGCATTTCCTGGTGCCCAGGCAAGAACCAGCATACGCCTGCTCATTGGGCTTGTCTTCAAGGTGGTCAGCACGTAGGCGATCTGGTCATTGAAAGCAATCTTTTGCTGTTCATGGATCGGATAGTGACGCCAGAAATTTCCGTATGCACTGGGCACCCTGCCATTTTCATCCGCCCAGGGATCCCAGAATTTACAATTGTGTTTTTTCAATAATCCGATGTGTGTGTCCCCGGAAAGAAACCACAGGTTTTCAACAACAATATTCTTCCAGGAAATTTCTTTCGTGGTCAGAAGTGGAAAACCTTCACGCAGATCTATTTCATAATTGATATTGAATGTTGACATGGTATCAACACCGGTGCGGTTTTCCTTGCGCGTGCCTTTATGCAGAACCTCACGCACGGTTTGAAGATATTGTTGCATAATATTTCCTGCATTATTTCTGAATTAGTTTTCCTGGCTTGCTGTCATATTGACATCTGCCGTTTGATCAAAAAAATGTTCAATCATCAAACGCGACAAATAGTGTGATTTGACCTTCCATTTATCAAGATTTATATTCAAAACGGCGAACGCCAGCTTCTTGTTGTCAGTGTAGGCGTAACCCACAAACCAGTCGTTCAGACCCTTGAGCGTACCGCCTGATAACGTGCCGGTCTTTCCACCAACACGGACATCGGCATACTGGCCTTTAAAAAAATCGCGAAATGAACGTCTTGCCGTACCGGCGGATATGGTTTTGGCCATCAGCTTCTGCATGTTGACAGCCGTTTCCGGGGTAATGGCCAGCGCCAGTTGCTGCGGATTACCTTTATAAACCAGACGGCCTTTTTTATCGTAGGCACGTTCTACCATGTATGGACGCATCAGTTTGCCACCATTAATCATCGTGGCCGCCAGGGCGGCACCATGCAGCGGACTTAATGTGATTTTGTTGGTATAACCCGAAGCGGCCTCTACCACTGCCCAGTCATCCTGTACCGGGATATAGGTGCGGCTCGGATCAATCGGAATATCTGTGGAAATTTTGGTATTAAACTGAAATCGATCTGCGTAACTCTTTAGTTGCTCTGCACCGACGGTGAACAGTCCTATTCGACCAAACACTGTATTGATCGACTTTGCAAACGCAACGTCCAGCGTTGGTTTACGTGTCCACTTGTTATTTTTATGTTCAAAAACATTTTTTTTATATAAAGACGTAGACTTGCCGTTAAACGGGATAACCGATTTGGGATTTAGCTTGCCCAAGTCCAGGGCTGCAGCGGCAGTAACAATTTTAAACACCGAGGCGGCTGGAAAAGCCGATGACGTTGCCAGGTTTCCCATTGGTTCGCCGTCACTGACGTGAGTAGTTAATGCCAGGATCCTTCCGGATACAGGGTCAATGGCCACAGCAACAGCAAAGTCAGGATCGTAACGATCAAGCCAGTCCGACAGCACCAGCTGCAAATCTTCATTAAGCGTGTAGACAAGCTGTAACGGAAACTCGTGTCCCTGGACAAGAATATCACGCTGTGTTGGAAAATCATTTTGACCTGCTGCAAATAATAAACTTGCCGAAAAATCTTCGGCTTTCAAAACTAAACCTTTCGACTTTGACTTGGTCGAGCGGGATTGAGTGGAATTTTCTGTAATTTCTTCGGCCAGTTGAGTAATTTCAAAGTTGCCGTCATTACCCGGGAACAGCAGCACCTTAATGATTATCGCTCCGGCGAGCAGCGTCGAAACCAGGAAGACGACTTTACCCGGTGAATAATTTTGCCGTGGTCGGCGAGGTCGCGAGACTTTTCGCCTGGGTGCACTTAGCCGTGCCTGTTTTTGGCGGCTGATCCTGTGATTTGAAAGGTTTTGATCGGGCAGGACACCGCTGGTATCATCAGGCCGATCCGGTTTATCCGGTCCTTTCAGGGTTGCATTTGTTTGATCTAAATCGCTCATCCTGTCTACAGGGTATACGTTACACTATGGCATAAGTTAACGGTATTTTATTCGCTAAGCGAATCTGGTGATAGCAAACTGATGAAAAAAATGTAATAACCATTACCGAACATGGAAATTAAAGCATATCGTTTAGGTACTCATCGTGCGCTGGCACCGGGTGATACCTTGAGGCGGGTGCAGCCCTTGTTATCCGAGATGGGCATAACCAGAGTAGCTAACGTGACCGGGCTTGATCGAGTTGGCATTCCGGTTTATACCTCCTTCAGGCCAATGTCACGTTCGATTTCTGTTTCACAGGGCAAAGGCCTGGCGCCGGACGCTGCAAAGGTATCTGCGATCATGGAATCTGTCGAAACCTATCACGCCGAGACGATTATCCAACCACTAAAATACGCCAGCATTAACCAGCTGGTTAATTATGTTTCGGTGGCAGATACAACCGGACTGGCACAGATTTCGAAACAGACGGTTAGCAGTGATCAGCCATTATTCTGGATTGAAGGCAAGAACCTGCTTAACAGCAGTCCGTGCTGGCTGCCATTCGAAATGGTCAGTACCGACTATACGATACCCGATCTCAGCGGCAGCGGTTTGTTCGCTGCCAACACTAACGGCCTGGCGTCAGGCAATACGCTCAATGAAGCCATTTGCCATGCAATTTTTGAGGTTGTTGAAAGAGACGCCGAAGCGCTGTGGAACCAGCGTGCTGTAAGCCAACAAATTGCAAGCGGCGTGGATCCCGACAGCATCAATGATGCAAGCTGCCGCTGGTTGATTGAGAAATTTGAGGATGCAAATATTAAAATCAAAATCTGGGACATGACCAGCGATATCGGTTTACCCAGCTATATTTGTCTGGCGATAGGTGATGAAAACGACTGGGCAGATCCGGAGTTTGGCGCCGGCTGTCATGCCGCTAAAGAAGTTGCGCTATCGCGTGCCATCACCGAAGCAGCACAGGCACGAGCTACCTACATTGCCGGCAGCCGGGATGATGTGGGATTATCAGAATATAAAATTACCCGCAGGCAGCGCCGGCGTTTCCTGGGATTAAATCAATTCAAAAATCATCAACCCATGACAGATTTTGCGGCAACCGCTACTTTTGATAATGAACATATCGATGAAGACCTCGAGCTGTGTTTGAAACAACTCAACGCGGTAGGCATAGATGAGGTTATTGCTGTCGATCTCAGCAAGACTGAATTTGGCCTGGCGGTCGCCAAGGTCGTTGTTCCAGGGCTGGAAGGGGCCTATGGACACTGGCACAGCAGCTATATACCTGGACGCAGGGCTAAAGCACTGATGAAATTACCGTTTGATTTTGGCTAACGTGATCAGTAAATGAAGCCCTTTGTATTTCTTGGACCGACCCTGCCAGTTGAACAGGCAAAATCCCGCCTGGATGCGGTCTACCTGCCGCCAATTAAATATGGCGATGTTTATCGAATCACGAAACTTTATCAACCGCAGGTCATCGGCATTATTGATGGATATTTCAATCAGGTTCCCGCCGTATGGCACAAAGAAATTCTTTGGGCGATGAATCGAGGCACGAATGTGTGTGGCGCAGCAAGCATGGGGGCCTTAAGGGCTGCAGAATTACAGCCGTTTGGCATGACTGGCTGTGGCAGGATTTTTGAGGCCTATCAAAAGAGCTTCCTGCCGCCATATATAGATGAGGTTTTTGAGGACGACGATGAGGTGGCCGTTACCCACGCACCGGCTGAACTGGGATAT
>JAHEKD010000344.1 GCA_024638545.1 Gammaproteobacteria bacterium | reverse complement strand
TCCGGAAGATTCCAAGGGCGTGTGGGCTGTCAACGACGCTACCGGCTACGACATGCACCGGGATATCGAGGCAGAAAAGGCGGCCTATGAGGCAAACGGCGATCCCTATAAAACCCTGGGCGGTGGTGTTTGGCAAAATATGGCGGTCGACCGCGAAACGGGCATGGTCTATTTTATGGTCGGTAATCCGTCACCTGACCTTTATGGTGCAATTCGACCCGGCGATAATTTATACACGAACTCACTGGTTGCCGTGGATTTGGAAACAGGTAGCTATCAATGCCATTTTCAGTACATTCCGCACGACGTGTGGGACCTGGATGCGGTGAGCCCGCCAATCATCACCACCGTTGCTGACGCTGAAGGAAATCAGATCAAAGGCATTTTGCATGGCGGTAAAACCGGCTATGTCTATGTTCACGACGCCAGGGATTGCAGTCTAATCAGGTTTTCAGAGCCCATGGTTTCCCAGGAAATGCGCTGGACTCTGCCAACGCCCGAAGGTGCACGCATGTTGCCTGGCGCAAATGGCGGCGTCGAATGGTCGCCCATGGCGATTGATCCTGATCTGCAGCTGACTTACGCCATTAACCTGCATCAACCCATGACCTACCACGTTGAAGAAACGCCCTATCCTGAAGGGAAACTCTGGTTGGGAGGCGCATTTAAAGTCATACCCGATGAGGAACAGTGGGGGAACGTAACAGCCGTCGATTACAATTCCGGTCAAATTCGCTGGAAAGTTAAAACCCAGCAGCCGATGATAGGTGGCGTGTTGGCCACCGGTGGCGGCCTTCTGTTTACTGGTGAAGGTAATGGCCTGTTTAAAGCATTTGATTCCCAATCGGGCGAACTACTCTGGCAGCATCAGGCTGACGCCGGTGTCAATGCACCACCGGCATCGTACAATATCGAAGGCGACCAGTATATCGTGGTTGCGGCCGGCGGGAATGTACAGCTTGACTATAAGCGGGGCAATGAAATTCTCGCCTTTAAACTCGCTGAATAGAAGCATTAAAAAACACCGGGGCTGCCACATCATGGCAGCCCTTTTATTCGTCTGTAGCGCACACCACAACCATGCTAAAGTTAGTTTTATCTTGCATTAGGAGAGATTCACTTGAAAAGAATAATTTGCCTGGTAGCCGCCTGCTTAATGCTCGCGGCAGGACCGGGTTATACCGATCAAAACCAGAGCGCTGAATCGACAGGCGTTAAAGATGAATACGCAGATATCAGGGACGCACTGCAAACCTGTGTGGCCTGTCATGGAGAAAAAGGTGTCTCTGAAATTCCTGCCAACCCGATTCTCGCCGGCCAGGAATTTTATTATCTGTATGTGCAGTTAAAGGATATCAAATCCGGATTACGCGACAGCGCTATCATGTACCCAATGGTAGCGGGTATTGAAAAAGATGAATTGAAACGGATCGCTGACTACTTCTCCAAGCAGAGCTGGCCGGCAGTAGACTATATAGCTGACGACAAAGATATTATCACCGCCAAAAAAGCGGTTACTGCAGGACAGTGTGTGGCCTGCCACCTGGGTTCATTTTCAGGTAATTCACGAGTACCAAGGCTGGCGGGCCAGCACACCGAATACCTGCAAAACACTATGCTGGATTTCAAGCATAAGGTGCGCTTGAACTCACCTTCAAAAGGGGCACTGTTCGCATCATACAGCGAACAGGATATTCAGTCACTGGCGAGATATCTCACCGGGCATAAAGGGCAATAGCACGGGAGGATTGCCGCCCTGTTTTCAAGTTACTGCAATAACCTGACGATCTGGTCATTGCCCGCCGATGAAGCCAGCATCAAAGCTGAATTCCCGCTTTTGTCCTTAACCGCAGCATCCGCACCCGATTCGATCAGAAATTTCGTCAGCACCTCATGGTCAGCCTGCGCCGCCATCATCAGTGCGGTTCGTCCCCTGTCGTCAGTCAGATCAAGTTCGGCACCTGAATCAACGAGTAGTTTCACGGCATCAAGGTGACCATACCCCGATGCCCACATTAATGGCGTTAGCTGATTACCATAGTGCCTGTTTATTTGTGCGCCATGATTAATCAATGCCTCGATAATCCGGGTATTACCATTGGCGGCAGCATAGATTAATGCGGTTTTACCAGAGTTGTCCGTCACTTCAGTATCCACCCCATGCTCGACAAGCAGCCAAATGATATCCTCGTGGTTGTTGTATGCAGCTGTCGCCAAAATTGAGATGTCCTTGATATTACTGATGTTCACCCGGGCACCGCGCTCGATCAGGTAACGCGCAATATCGAAATGCCCGCGTGCGCTGGCCTCAAACAACGGCGTTTGATTGTTCAGGTTTGCCTTGTCAATGTCCGCACCACGTTCCTCCAGCAACATCAGGGTTTGTATATGATTGGAGCGTGCTGCAAACAGCAATGCCGTATTCCCGAACCGGTTCCTTGCCTGCACGGAGGCACCCTGATCCAGCAGCGCCATGACCCGGTCATTATCTCCCTCCCGGGCTGCTTCGAACAATTCAAAATTAAGCTGCCGAACGCCTTGCGAGTGGGCAGTGCCTAATACCAGCATCATTAGTGCCGTCAGTATGATTCGAAAGTAATTCAAGCGATGATTCCCTTTGATGGTTGTTTTCATACTACCGTCTTCTCCACTCGATGCCAAGCCTGCTTTAATATCAATGCACATGCAATCTGATGCAGCGGCCATGCGCAATACCTCAACAGCCCCATCGCAGTGCCGGCGCATGGACCGGCTGATCCCATAAGCTCAGCATATCCTCATTCGCCATGCAAACCGTAATTGAACAGCCTGCCATATCGAGCGAAGTGACATAATTACCAACCATGGACCTGGCAAGCTTCACACCATTTTGCTCAAGCAGTTTTCTTGCCGAATTGTAAACGAGATAAAGTTCCATCAACGGTGATGCACCAAAACCATTTACCAGCACAATGGCCTCACCATTTGCCTGCTGCCCCAGGTCATCTAGAATGGCGCCGACCATTTCGTTAACATGTTTGTCGGCAGATTCGAGATGGATGCGTTTACGCCCGGGCTCACCGTGTATTCCAACGCCCATTTCTATTTCATCATCGCCCAGCTCAAACGTCGGGCTTCCGGCGGCGGGTACGGTACAGCTCGTTAATGCCACGCCCATTGAGCGCGTTGAACCGTTAACCGATTCACCCAGCGCCTGCAGATCATTCAAATCCATTTTGTTTTCTGCGGCTGCACCAAGAATTTTTTCAACGATCATCGTGCCCGCTACACCGCGCCGGCCTGTCGAATAGGTGGATTTCTCCACCGCCACATCATCGTCCGTGATGACACTGGCACATTCGCCCTCGTATAATTCGGCCGCCATTTCGAAATTCATCACATCACCTTCATAGTTTTTTACAATGAACAGAACGCCCGAACCTGTGTCACTATCCTGCGCTGCTGCCAGCATCTGGTCGGGTGTAGGCGATGTAAATACTTCTCCCGGACAGGCGGCATCCAGCATGCCTGAGCCAACAAACCCGGCATGCAGAGGTTCATGGCCGCTGCCACCGCCTGATATCAGCGCCACTTTTTTATCCGCCAGCTCGCACCGCCTGATAAACTTATTGTCCGCACCGGCTATCACAAGATCGCCATGGGCTTTGCAAAATCCACTGATTGATTCTTTCAGCAGGTCATCCACGTTATTGATTAGTTTTTTCATCTTGCACCTCCAGATAAGATATGAGTTCGAGTATTACAGGTTTTTCATTAACTTTGCTGTTGATTGAGCAAACTTGTTAATCAGTTTTTCAAGTGCCTGGTTCTTTTTGTGGTCACCGTAATCCGGCACCTGGATTAAAATTGTCCGGCTGCCTTTCTGTAGCCCGACTGAATCTGACTTGCCCGGGTGAGCCTGATGGTATTTGTCCAGAAAACTTTTCTTTTCGCTGCTGGAAAAATGACAGGTTCGAAAAATCTCATCTAGATGTTCCGCCGGAATCGGGGTCGTGTAGTTGGGATTTGAAATCTGGCTGATGAAACTGCGATTTTTACCCAGCGCTGCCGCCAGTGACTGCCTGGTGCCGGAC
>JAHEKD010000343.1 GCA_024638545.1 Gammaproteobacteria bacterium | reverse complement strand
ATGGGTAAAATTGAATTCATCATGGCCAGGCTAAAACAAAAACTCTGATGGCGCTCATGACACTGGATTCGATACAGATCAGATTAAACCCGCAGTCGAACGCTCGTTTTAGCTACAAAATCTGCAATTGCATTATTAACGCCGATAAAAAAATCAGTGCCTTATCCGCTTTTAAGGTTAAGCAGGCGCAATATCCTCAAAAAGGAAACTCCTGTGAACATGCTGAAGATAATCCCGTGCCCCGGCTGTTGTTCAAGGGTAGCAGTTGGCTGGCTGGCCAAAATCGCGAACTCTCCTGCACACAAACCACAGAAGGCTTTCTCATAGAAGTGCCGCCGGTCACCAGCTTCCTGGTTGAAACCCATCAACCCAGAATTTCCCAACTGCATGACAGTGATAACCAGGTCAGTAACGCCATTTTTGAGGAAATCCTGCTGGGACCCCCGCTGATGTTGTCCCTGGCAGTTCACCAGCGCTTCGCGCTGCATGCAAGCGCAGTGCGCATTAATGATAAGTCCGTGCTGTTTGTCGGTGAATCAGGTTCCGGTAAATCCACCCTGGCCCGCTGGTTAGGCGAAATATCACCATGTGAACGGCTAGCCGATGATATAGCCGTAATTGAACACGATGAAAAACAGTTCCGGCTGTGTCCCGATTTTTTGCAAATGAAGCTTGCGGGTCACCAGCAGCACGCAAACAGCCCCGCCATCGAGCTTGCCGCCGTTGTGGTAATCAATCGCAAGCAAGATTCAGAAATAAAGTTAAATCGGCTGAATGCGCTAACCTCAATTCAGGCCCTGGTTAACCACAGCGTTGCCGCGCAATTATTTGACAAACCCCTTGCAAAGCGGCACCTGGCATTTATGTCTGAATTAACACGGGATGTACCCGTATACAAGCTTGCCTATCCAGATGGACAGACGTTTACGCACACGATCACCGAAATCCTGACAAATCAGATAAATTGAACGCTTGACCTAGAGAGAGCTTTGGTTTTTAATCTCCCCTTCTCCATACGCTGAAGATCGTCCTTTAAAAGCCGAATATAGATAAGCTAAAGAGTCATCATAGTATTGATAAAGGCTTTTCAGTCTTGAACAAAAGGCACAGCTTGATAGTTTTCAAGAAGGAGTGGCCAGGTAGCGGGGGTGCGTTCAGCAGCAGGGTGGAGAGAGGATTGAAAAGGATTTTCAGCCTCAAAGAAAATGATCATGCAGAGTTTCCAAGGAGTGGCCAGGTAGCTCAGTCGGTAGAGCAGAGGACTGAAAATCCTCGTGTCGGCGGTTCGATTCCGTCCCTGGCCACCACTTAATTCAATAAAAACAATGATTTATGTTGTTTATTTTAATTGATTAAATTTCCAATTCCAAAAAAGGTACAATATCAGTACAGTAACGAATCTTCATCATGTACCCGATATGGCAACGATCACCAAAACGCCGGCCAATACCTGGAAAGCCGTTATCCGAAAAAAGGGCTTTCCGACTCAAACTAAAACATTTCGTGTCAAGCGCGATGCCAGTGACTGGTCACGGCGCGTCGAGGATGAAATTGTCAGAGGCGTATACATCCAGCGTACAACCAGTGAACGCACTACCCTATCCCAGGCACTGGATCGATATCTAAAGGAAGTCTCTCCAACCAAAAAAGAAAATACCCAGCGTGCTGAAATCACCAAAGCAGCCATCCTCAATTCTTACCTCGGCCAGTATGCGCTTTCGATGATCACGCCGGAAGTTGTTGCAAAATTTCGCGATCAGAGAATGGCCTAAGGTAAAAGTAACAACACCATCAGGCTTGAACTCGCATTACTCAGCCATCTGTTCACCATTGCAATCAAAGAATGGGGAATCGGCTTAGTCTATAATCCAGTTTCAAATATCAGAAAACCATCTCCGGGAAAGGGTCGGGATAGAAGAATAAGCGCTGACGAAGAAGAACGCTTATTGAAGGCTTGTGATGAACATTCCAATCCGATGTTCGGCTGGATGGTGCGCTTGGCCCTGTATACCGGTATGAGGCTGGGGGAAATAAAAAGCCTGACACGCAAACAGGTCAATCTGAACAAAAATATAATGACACTGTTTGATACCAAAAATAATGAAACACGAACGATTCCCCTGACTCTGAAAGCCAGGGAAACATTGATTGAAGCACTAAATTATCCTGTCCGGCCAATTGATACGGATTTGATCTTTTTTGGTGAGCCTGGCCGTGATGGAAAACGGCGTCCTTACACAATCAATAAATTCTGGACCCAAGCTCTTCAACGAGCGGATATTGAAAATTTGCGATTCCATGATCTGCGTCATGAAGCCACCAGCCGATTTGTTGAAGCAGGGCTTTCCGATCAGGAGGTATCGTCGATTACTGGGCACAAGTCCATGCAAATGCTAAAACGCTACACACATCTTCGAACTGAAAACTTATCTGAAAAAATTCAGCATATATAATTTTCACAAAGATAACTTGTGTTAATTAAGCATAATCTTCACTAATTTGAGAATCTTGTCTTGAAAACCTAGGTTAAACAAGATAAGTTAATCGCTAGTAAGACGTGCGGATGCAAGCTTACCGTAGTTCCGATTTTATTCATCTCTCGCCTATAGTCATGATGCAAGATTCAGTTTTTGTTACATGCTATCGGATATTTCAGCGATTTTGTGATTCGAATTTTTATCGAATCCAGACTTATTTAAGCTGATACATCGACGGCAACTTCCTTGCCGATTTATTTCCCTTTTTTAATTTACGGTTACGGTTGCGTATGTCCGTTACACACTGATTAACAATTTTATGAGGACAATATGATGAATCCTTTGAACTATTTAGAAGATAAACTAACCGAAAAATACGGTGTCTTAATGACCATTGAAAATTTGGCTGAAGTGTTAAATCGATCAAAAAATGGTTTGCGTATCACCCTGCAGCAAGACAATGAAATGTCCCGGTTATTCAATCAGGCTCGACAAAAGTTTGGACGACGGGTGTACTTTACGACTCAACAGGTGGCTCAAATTTTATTCAAGAATAGTCAAATTCTTGGTCTTTAAATTTTGAGTTGTTTAACTACATTGGTTATTGGTTTAACTTCAATACTTTAATTGAAATGGCCAATAACCAGTGAACCCCATTCGATTAATTATTCCTCTAACGTAAGTAAACTTCGGTGATATTGGGTCTGAAATGCCCTAATTCCTGACTGACTGTTTCAAGTGCTAACTCTTGGTCTAAAAAGCGAGATTGCAATTCATCCATGCGTTCCTGGGACAATAGGCATGCCTGACCCCATGCGCGCCTTCTGACCATCCTAATACCCGTTTTGCCGCTTTGGTAAATGACGATGACCAGCGCTGACCCCCATTGATGTCATACTGGCACTGAATATGAATCTTTCTATCCGTGATTAACTTGGGCGTCTCTAAGCGCAATGCTTCTAATTGTTGGGACAAATGATTGGGGATCAGCACCTCCCTAATTAATCCACCTTTGCCCTGGACGGTATAGATAACACCTTCTCTGCCTTTGGTCTGGGATCAGCAGGACGTTCGTTTACACGTCTAAGTGTATAAATTTCATGGGCTCTTAACCCGGCAGCATAAGCAACCCGAGTGGCAAGAGCATTCTTATTAGATTGTGAATTACAAATTAAATCAATTTGGTAAGCGCTATAGGCCCTGTCTGGTGGTTATGGTGAGCAACTAAAGGACGTCACATGAGTATTCGAATAGATAAAAAAGACACAGTGTGGACAGTCATATTGTCTCGTCCTCAAGCCCGTAATGCCATCAATCCGGAGACCGCTGAAGCACTTTACCAGGCTTTTACCGACTTCGATAAAGACCCAACTGCCGCTGTTGCCGTGCTCTGGGGAGAGGGCGGCGCATTTTGCTCGGGGTGGGATCTCAAGCATGCAGCAAGCATCGACCGTGATGACTTCTTAGAGGATCATGATTATCCTTCTACTGGTAAGCCATTTGATACGAGCGACATGCCGCCCGCAATACTTGGCCCCTCTAGGCTTGAGCTAGCCTCAATATTTCATAAATAAAACGGCAAAACCTATATAACCCGTT
>JAHEKD010000342.1 GCA_024638545.1 Gammaproteobacteria bacterium | reverse complement strand
CATCCCAGCGGCCAGACTCATACACTGCGCAGTATGGACGCCTATGGTGTCCTGGCCGCCTTTATTCCGGCCTACAATAAAATTGTCGGTCAAATGCAGCATGATTTGTTTCATGTCTACACTGTCGATGCACACTCCCTGTTTGTGCTTAGGAATTTGCGCACCTTCTGTTTAAACAAACACAAGGACGATGTGCCTGAAGCAAATCAGGTGATGAGTCAGATCACTAAACGGGAACGACTCTATCTTGCGGCGATCTTTCATGATATTGCAAAAGGAAGAGGAGGTGATCATGCTGTACTTGGTGAGAAAGACAGCTTGCGTTTTTGCAGGTACCTGGGATTAAGCAACCATGATTCTCACTTCATCGCCTGGCTGGTCAGGCATCACCTGTTGATGTCATGGACAGCCCAACGTGAAGACATAAGCGATCCGCAGGTCATTAAAAAGTTTGCAGAGCAGATCGGCGATCAGCAGCATCTGGATTGCCTTTACGTGCTTACTGTTGCGGATATCAGAGCAACAAGTCCGAAGGTATGGAGTCGCTGGAAGGGCAAGTTATTATGGGATTTATATCTCGCAACCCGGCGAATGCTCAGCCAGGGTTTATTACCCAGTGATGATACCTCAACGCGAATCAGTGAAGCCAAAGAGGTCGTCCTGAGACGACTATCCAAGGATATATCCACCGATGTTGTCAACAAGTTCTGGGAAAGCATCGAGCCGGAATACTTTTTACACTTCAGTACCGACGCCATATACTGGCAGCAGCAAACAATTCTTTGTGCAGCGGCCTGCGAAGTTCCATTAACAAATATTCGCTACAATGAAGATCTCGAAGCTAACCAGATCCTGGTTTATGCTCCGGAGCAGGATGCGCTTCTGCCTATTGTTTCAGGTGCCATAGATCACCTCCACCTGAGCATCATTAATGCACAAATAGAGCGTTTAAAAAACGGCATCAGCCTGTTAGCCTTTATTACCACAAATCAAAATGGGGAAGCCATCAAGGATCCCGTATTGTTAAACCAGGCTAAAAATTATATTAATGAAAGATTGCGTTTGGGTGAGCGTAATTTAAAACCCAAAAAACGCATGCCCTCTCGCCGTTACAAACACTTTCCGACGAAAACTCAAGCCAGTTTCACTCAATCCGAGGCAGGCAATTTGACGATAATGCAAATCATCGCCGAAGACAGGCCTGGCCTGCTCTACCATATCACGAGTGCACTTTTAGAAAATAAAATACACCTGCACACCGCGAGAATTAATACATTAGGAGAGCGCGTTGAGGATCACTTTTTCATTACCGACCGCGATGGTTTACCCATTACCGACCAGAAAACACTGGATCAGCTTGAAAAATCAATTATAAACGCCCTGCACTAAAAAGATTTTATTATAATGATTGGCTAATTAATCCCAGAGTTGCAAAATAGCATGCGAAAACAGAGAAAAATTATTGAACAGGCATTTGAGGACAGAGGCAAAATAAATGCCAAAACTGTCGATCCTGCTGTTAAAGATGCGGTAAACGAAATCATTGCCGGACTCGACCGCGGCAAACTTCGTGTAGCTGAAAAAAAGCGAAATCGCTGGGTTGTGAATGAGTGGCTTAAAAAAGCGGTTTTACTCTCATTCCGTATCAGGGAAAAGTCGGTCATTTCTGCGGGACATACGCACTTTTTTGATCAGGTGCCGTTGAAATATGCCCATTACGGACATACGGATTTTGTACAAGATGGCGCGCGAATTGTGCCACCTGCGGTGGTTCGCAAGGGCGCGTTCATTGCAGCTGATGCAGTGCTGATGCCAAGTTATGTCAACATTGGTGCTTATGTCGATGAAGGCACCATGGTTGACACCTGGGCAACTGTCGGCTCGTGCGCGCAAATCGGCAAGAACGTGCACCTTTCTGGTGGAGTTGGCATCGGCGGTGTTCTTGAACCACTGCAGGCGTCACCCACAATAATTGAGGACGATTGTTTTATTGGCGCAAGGAGTGAGGTTGTTGAAGGCGTTATTGTCGAACAGGGTTCGGTGATATCAATGGGCGTATATATCGGTCAGAGCACTCGAATTTATGACCGGGAAACCTGCAAAGTAAGCTATGGTAGGATTCCCGCCGGCTCGGTAGTTGTCTCTGGCAACCTGCCGGCCGACGATGGCAGCCATAGTTTATATTGCGCGGTGATCGTTAAGCGTGTTGATGAAAAAACCAGAAGCAAGGTCGGCATTAATGAACTATTGCGGGGAATTTAATTTTTTTTCCCAATAGTGTTAAAATTTGAGCGCACTCAATTATAAATATCTAACAGAGGTAATTATGTCCGGAAAATTCGAAACATTTACAGGCGCGAAAGGCAAACACTACTTTCGACTTAAAGCGAGCAACGGCATTCCAATTCTTGCAAGTCAGGGCTATGCAGACAAACGTGGCTGCTCCAACGGCATCAAATCAGTTCAAAAACATTGTCAAAATGCAAAGTGCTTCGAAAAGAAAGTAGCCAAAAACGGACGCATGTTTTTTAACATCGTCGCCAGTAACGGCCAGATTATTGCCAAGAGCCAAATGTATAAAAGCCGCTCTGGCATGAATAACGGAATCAAATCTATTATGAACAACGCACCGGGTGCCAGCGTGGTCGCGGTAGAAAAATAACGATCAATAGAACAGCAGTAATAAAATAACCTCGCAATGCGAGGTTTTTTTATTACTATCAATGCACTTTTAATTCAGTATGAAGTCAAATATCAATCGCCTATTGCAGAGATATACTCATGTTTAAATCTTTCTTCCTCAATAAAAAATGGTTCGCCTGGTCCATAGCTGGCTCGCTGCTTATCCTGTCCGCCACCTGGTACAAGGTCCAGCTGGATGTGAAAATCAATGAATGGTTCGGTGCGTTTTACAACACGATCCAGGAGGCGCTCGGTAAACCGGGAACGGTTGAATTCACTGAGTTTCTGGCACATTGCCTGACCTTTGCAAAAATTGCCGGTATTTATATCGTCGTTGCAGTGCTGATTGGATTTTTTGCCAGGCATTATGTTTTTCGCTGGCGTACTGCAATGAACGATTACTATATGCAGCACTGGAGCAAACTGCGTCACATCGAAGGCGCCGCGCAGCGTGTGCAGGAAGACACCATGCGATTTGCAGGCATTGTTGAAGGCCTGGGCGTTGCATTTATACGTTCCGTAATGACGCTTGTCGCTTTTCTGCCTATATTATGGGGGCTAAGCGATCACGTCACCGAACTTCCCTGGATTGGTCCGGTTGATCAGGCACTGGTATTTATCGCGATCATTTCAGCTGTAACAGGCACCGTGCTGCTGGCGGTCGTTGGTGTGAAATTACCCGGTCTTGAGTTTAATAATCAAAAGGTGGAAGCAGCCTACCGCAAGGAACTCGTATACGGTGAAGATGACCACCAGCGTGCCGATCCACCTACAGTCGCAGACCTGTTTTCTAATGTAAGAAAAAATTATTTCCGACTGTATTTGCATTACATGTATTTTGACGTTGCCAAATGGTCATACCTGCAATTCAGTGTCATCATTCCCTATATTGCGCTGGGCCCCACTATTGTTGCGGGGGTCATCACCCTGGGTGTGCTGCAACAGATCGTCAGGGCGTTCGGCAAGGTTGAGGATTCATTCCAGTTTCTGGTGCACTCCTGGAGCACGATTGTGGAACTCATTTCGATTTATAAGCGCTTGAAAGCTTTCGAACAACAATTAAATCTTAATGACGATCTTGCCCTGCAGGGTAGTGCCTGAACAAGCGCAACTTCTATGCGCTATACGCTTATGTGGCAAAACCGGCCTGATCATATTCCACAATAACAGGCAATTCAGATGCCGGTAATTTGCCTCAATTCACCGGGTGAGTTTTAAAACTCGGGATGACAGTTCATACTCGTTATGGAAAGTCTTATGCGGCTCATTACGTCTGGTTGCGGCAGCCTTAACCCGCATTTCTCACCACCCTACTACTGCGACGGTCCCTTGCCACGCCCTGTGGGCATTTTACTCGGTCGGGGTCCTCGACATAGCGTCAACGATGCCTGCGGG
>JAHEKD010000341.1 GCA_024638545.1 Gammaproteobacteria bacterium | reverse complement strand
GAGAACAGCTGCTGTGGAAATAGATTCATGCAACGGCCCTCGCCATTCATCGCCCATGCCATCTTTCCAGGGCCTGATATCGTCAACACTGGCCGCCGCGTGCGCCATCTCCAGTTCCATTGCCGGTGTGATTAATTCACTTTTACCCTCAGCATTGATGACTAGAATGGTGGGGCGGCCAAACTCCATGTGCAGGTAGTCATAGTAACCCGAAAAATAATAGACGCTGTCATCATCTGTTATCAGGGCGGCATCGATACCTTGCTGTTTCAGTCGTTGACAAAGTCGCTGCTGTCTGACTCTAAACACGGTTAACCCGGCAATCGCGCAGCCTTAATTTAATTGTTGCCTGACCAGTGATACCCAGAAACTGGCCCCCGGTATTAATGCATCATCATTAAAGTCGTAATCTGCAGTATGCAGCGGTTGACCATGACTGCCGTCCAGGCCGTTACCCATTAGCATAAAACAGCCCGGTCGATTTGCTGCAAAATGCGCAAAATCCTCAGAAAAGGTTTTGATAGGGGCATCGCTGTCAACCTGGTTGGATACCGCTCTGGCAGCCGTAACGGCGTTTTTTGTCGGCACCGCGGCGTTTATGACTTCGATAAAGGCACTTTCAAATTCGAATGAAATCTCAACGTCGTGGGTACTGGCAACACCTTCAATAATCCGCCGCATATGCGCTTCAATCTGTTGCCGGGTTTGCGGGTTTATTGCACGAACATCGCCTCTTAACAGCGCATTTCCGGGCAATATATTACGACGGCCATCGCTGATAAACTCAGTGACTGAAACAACGGCACTTTGTGCCGGATCTATCCTGCGCGAGACGATGTATTGCAGGGCATTAACGATATTTGCACCTACCAGTATGGCATCAACACCTTTATGCGGCATTGCCGCATGTCCACCCCTGGCGGCAATCCGGATTTCAAACAGGCTTTCACTTGCACACTGTATTCCGGTACGGGTTTCAAACGCACCCAGCGGCATGCCCGGGATATTGTGTATGCCGTAGACCTCGTCGATGTTGTGTTGCTCCAGTAAGCCATCATCTATCATTGCCGTTGCCCCCTTGCCGTTTTCTTCATTAGGCTGGAATATAAATACCACCGTGCCGTTGACATCAACCTGGTCTGCCAGATAGCGGGCCGCGCCCAGGAGCATGGCCATGTGACCATCATGGCCGCAGGCGTGCATGCAGCCTGTAGTTTTGGATCTGTAATCAAACTGATTGATTTCTTCAATCGGCAGGGCATCCATATCCGCCCGCAAGGCAATACAGCGAGAGCTTTTACCTTTTTTTAAAACGCCTACAACACCGGTTCCGCCAACATTCTGGTGAACCTCTAGCCCCCACTGTGTTAGCAGTTCAGCAATAAATTTTGCAGTTTGGTGCTCCTCGAAACCGAGCTCAGGATTTGCATGAAATTGATGGCGCCACGCCTTCATTGATTCATTCAGTCGGCCATCCGGATCGATGTTTATTCTCATAACAGTAGTATTCTCTTTCTGAGCATTCAGAATACTCGATTAGGCCGGATAATCAAAATCCGGATTTGTAATATAAAAGGTAATCCTTATGGATGTTCATTCACTGTCGTTAGAGACAACTTAACTATTCCATGATTTGCATCTCGCTATGTTGATTAATGACAAGCAATTTGAAGTTTTTCAGGTTTTTTGGATTGAAATTAAACAATCGAAGTCTGATTTAATCCTATATCAAGTATTTAGCTGCAATAGGATTTTTACTGAGTTACAAAAATAAAGAGAGAATAGGGGACAGTGACAAATGAAACTCATTTGTCACTGTAACATTAGAAAGTTTTTGGTCTGAGGCTTGCTTAATCTGGATGATCAACAGCCATTGCAGGCAAGAATGTATAATATTACGAGTTCATGAACTCTCTTTATCATCAATTTTTGCCTGCTGCTCTTTCGATTCTTCTGCCTTGAGCCTGCCAGTCAATAAACCAACAAACTGCTCGGCAGGCATCGGCCGGCGCAGCATAGTGCCTTTTCCATCCTGGATAATGATGAATGTAGGCGTGCTTTGAACGATTCCCTGTGCATCATAAAGGTCCTTGAGCACGTACTCCAGGCCTTCACGAGAGTTGAAGCATTCTAAAAAACTCTCCATATTTAACCCGTTTTTCTCTGCCAGTTCAATCAATGACTGCTCGACATCCGGTTTTTCGAAATCATCTTTGGCCCACTGATCACTTGTATCGAAAAGTGCATGATGCATCGTCCAGAATTCATTTTGCCTGCCGGCACAGGCGGCAGCCACAGCGCCCAGGTTCGCATAAGGGTGAATTCGCAGTGGAAATTGCTTGGATACCCATAATACCTTGCCGGTATCTACCAGCGCCTTGTCTATATCAGGCTGGGTTTCGAGAACATGGCTTTGGCAGGCGGGACAGAGAAAATCGCTGAACTCAATCACCACCAGGGGGGCTTCTGGGTCGCCTTTGTAGGCATCACCGGCGAGATTATAGCCGGGACGGTCCGGATCTGGTGCCAGCCCTTCGGGTTTGGCCCAAAGCGGCAATTCGGGGGGTTTGGGCGCGATCTCTTCCGGGGGCTCTTCGCCAATAATCAATGGATCAGCCAGTTTGGCAAATTGTGCAAGCGGCTGCGCGCCGATCAAATTATAACTTTTATCGCCGTTTGCCGTCACGAATCGAAAACTGGGGGTGCCGTTGAAACCAATCGCTTTTCCTTCTTCCACACTTTTGCTGACAAACTGTTTTATATCACCTTTTGCCATGCATGCCTGCCAGGCCGTCATGTCAGTCCCCGCCTGTTCGGCAACCCCGGCCAGAAATTCAGCCGGATCAGGCAGCCGGTTCCACTCCTGCTGGCGGGTGAACAGCGCATTGTGCACCGTCCAGTATTTTTCAGCACCCTGTTCTGCGACACACATGGCGGTTTCATGGCCCTGCGCCGCTGTCGGGTGCAGGCTGGCCAGAGGGAAATCGCGAAACACGATCCTGAGCTTGCCGGCACGCACGTACTGCTCCTTGAGCGCCGGCAATGTCGACTGAAAATGTCGATTACAAAACGGGCACAAATAGTCGCTCCATTCTTCAATGGTCACGGCGGCGTCAGGCTCACCGATGTAAGGATAACCCTCTTCGGTAAAGCCAACCGGTATGCCGTCATATGTCTCTTGTTGCGCTGCCGCGGCCTGTGTGAAGCCGGCGGTTGCTAACAGCAGCCCGCAAGCCATAGATAGATTTTTTACCTGGTTAATATTCATGCCTTTGCATTCTCCGTACGAACAGTATTGATATTATAACCCTATGCTAACGTTTATTCAGGTTTGTTGCCACCGCTGTGAATCATAAAAACCATTGTGCCGCAGGTTGGCATGTATGCTAAAGCGGATTTGAAAGTAAAAAAATAGCGGGAGCCGAAATGATATTCGGCTCCCGTATTTGTTTGATAATCCTTGAGTTTATGCTGTTTCAGGTCATATTGCCTTATCGACAAACTCGCCTGGATTATTCAAATGTCACCGTGGCGCTGTCTGACGGCGTGACCGAGCCACCCTCGTTGTCCGACACCGTGCCGGTCACCGTATTGGTGTGCGGCGAGGTACTGACCTTGGCGTCAAACGAACAGTTCAGCGTTCCACCAATGGGAATTGACTGTCCTATGATACCATCACAGGTTGTGTCCAGAATATCACCTTGGATTTGCCCGATATCACCAAACCGGTCGTCCAGCAGCGAATCAACCGACAGTGCTTCAGCAGTAGAGTCATTGGTTACAGTAACCTGATATCTGACTACTACCATATTAGCGGTCTTGGACAGTGACGCGGCCGGCGGCACGTTGAGAACGTTCACCGATGCATCGTCTGTGGCCATAACCGGCTGGTTGTCGTCGTCGACGCCCGCGGCAGTTGCCACGTTGACGATAACGTCACTGGCGTCGCCCGCCACGGACTTCGTGATCGAGCAGGTATAGGTGCCTGTCGTCGGCGGCAGTACCTGCGGCACCGAGCAGTCACCCTGACCGTTCAGGTCCCCATAGATGGTGTCGGTCAGGGAGTTGATGGTCACCG
>JAHEKD010000340.1:668-4083 GCA_024638545.1 Gammaproteobacteria bacterium | reverse complement strand
ATCACCGCAAGCTTGGTAAAGCAATGGGCCTGTTTCATTTTCAGGAACAGGCGCCCGGCATGGTCTTCTGGCATGAAAAGGGGTGGACCATAAACCGCGTTATTCGTAATTATATTCGCCAGCGCCTTGAAAAGACCGGCTATCGTGAAATAAACACCCCCTCGCTGGTCGACAGGAGCCTGTGGGAACAATCGGGCCACTGGGACAAGTTTGGAGATGCGATGTTCACTTCAGAATCCGAGAATCGTGAATATGCGATAAAGCCAATGAACTGTCCGTGTCATGTACAGGTGTTCAATCAGGGCATCAAAAGCTACCGTGATTTACCAGTTCGTTTAGCAGAATTCGGTTCTTGTCATCGAAATGAACCGTCAGGCACCTTGCATGGATTAATGCGGGTCAGGGGGTTCGTGCAGGATGATGCCCATATATTTTGCACCGAACAACAGATACAGGACGAAGTATCGGCCTTTAATGATCTGCTCTACAGCATTTACAGTGATTTTGGATTTGATAATATCGAGCTGGCACTCTCGACCCGGCCCGAGCAACGTGTCGGGTCAGATCAGGCCTGGGATCAGGCTGAAGCGGCACTGCAGGCCGCACTGGATAAAACCGGCAACCCGTGGACGCTTAATCCAGGAGAGGGCGCATTTTACGGGCCCAAAATCGAGTATTCACTGCGCGACAGCCTCGGACGTGTCTGGCAGTGCGGCACCATGCAGGTCGATTTTCAGTTGCCCGACCGACTCCACGCAGGTTATATTGATGAAGACGGCAACAAGCAAACCCCGGTCATGCTGCACCGTGCTATTCTGGGTTCAATGGAACGTTTTATAGGCATATTGATAGAACATTATGCCGGTAAGCTGCCTTTTTGGATCTCTCCGCTGCAGGTCATTTTACTGACGATAACCGGCAAACATGATCAATATGCACAATATATTGAAAAAATCCTGAAAAATCAGGGTTTTCGGGTCGAATCGGACTTGAGAAACGAGAAGATCGGTTTTAAAATTCGCGAGCATACTTTATTACATGTACCCATACTGCTTGTGGTAGGTGATAAAGAAGTAGAAAATCAACTGGTTGCAGTCAGAACCCGCGCCGGTGAGAATAAAGGCGTGATGAATGTTGAAGAGTTACAGGCATTTTTGGAAGATCAAAGACTGGCCTGTTAATTATCATAAATGAATAATTGGAGGACGTAGCATAGCAAAAGATAAAGAGACGCGTGTAAATGATGATATACAGGCCGAGAAAGTTCGACTCATAGATCAGGATAGTACACAAGTAGGGGTAGTAACCTTAGCCAAGGCTAAAGAACTCGCAGATGATGCCGGTATGGATTTGGTTGAAATCGCACCTAATGCTGCCCCGCCTGTTTGCAGAATAATGGATTATGGCAAGTATTTATATGGCGAAAGTAAGAAAAAGCAGGAAGCCAAGAAAAAACAAAAGCAAATTACAGTAAAGGAAGTAAAATTCAGACCTGTAACAGATATTGGTGATTACACGGTAAAAGTCAATCGCCTGATACAATTTTTGCAGGAAGGGAATAAAACCAAGGTGACCATGCGTTTTCGTGGCCGCGAAATGGCATTCCCTGAGCTGGGAATGGACATGCTTAAACGTGTCGCCAATGATCTCGAAGAACTGGGTGACATTGAACAGCATCCTAAAATGGAAGGGCGCCAAATGGTGATGGTGTTAGCGCCCAAGAAAGCTTAATCACCATCTGACAATTAAGTTTATTAGATAAAGACGATAACAATGCCCAAGATGAAAACCAACAGTGGTGCTGCCAAACGTTTTAAAAAAACCGGCAGCGGGAAGTTTAAACGTGCCCAGTCGCATTTAAACCACATATTGACAAAAAAATCGACAAAACGTAAACGCCAGTTGCGTGCGGATGCGGTCGTACACGAAGCCGATCACACGATGATCGCACGTTTGTTACCTTATTCTTAAGGAGTGATATATGCCTAGAGTCAAACGTGGCGTTACTGCCCATGCTCGTCACAAAAAAGTAATCAAGCAGGCCAAGGGTTATCAGGGTCGCCGTAAAAATGTATATCGGGTTGCCAAGCAAGCTGTAATGCGCGCCGGCCAGTACGCTTATCGAGACCGAAGACAGCGAAAACGACAGTTTCGCGCATTATGGATTGTCCGTATTAACGCTGCCGCACGCGAGTGTGGATTAAGTTACAGTCGATTTATGGATGGTTTGAGAAAAGCCTCTATCGAGCTGGATCGAAAAATCCTTGCTGACATCGCGGTACATGATCAGGATGCTTTTTCAGTGCTTGCTGACAAAGCAAAGGCTGCACTGGCAACTTAAACCTTCTGCCGCCAAGGTAGAGCGTCTAAACAAGATTCATGGGGAAAGTGTTTCACTTTCCCCATTTACTTGCATCGGAGAACAGGTGACAGATTATCAACCCAACCATCTTGAAGAGCAGGCATTAAACGATGTCAAAGTCGCGGAGGATTCAGCCGCACTTGAGAAAGTCAGAGTTAAATACCTTGGGAAAAAAGGGCTTCTTACCGAACAGCTAAAAAATGTTGGTAAGCTCGAGCCTGGTTTGCGTCGGCAGGCAGGCATAAGTATAAACCAGATAAAAAAGATAGTTAATGATGCGCTTGAGGTACGCAAGTCTCAACTCAGCCAGCTGGATGACGAGGCCCGTCTTAAAAAAGAATACATCGATGTGACATTACCAGGGAGAGGCGAATCAATTGGCACCATTCATCCAATTACGCGCGCGATTCAGCGCATCACCGCGATCTTTTCAAGGCTTGGTTTTGATGTGGCAACAGGTCCTGAAATTGAGGATGATTATCACAATTTCGAAGCCCTGAATATCCCCGAGAGCCACCCGGCGAGGGCGATGATGGATACGTTCTATGTTGACAGGCACACAGTGTTGCGAACACATACTTCGAACGTACAAATTCGCTACATGCTCAATAAGAAACCGCCATTGAAAACCATTGCGCCAGGTCGGGTCTATCGCTGTGACTCAGATATCACGCATACACCAATGTTTCATCAGGTTGAGGGCCTTGCGGTTGACAGGTCCATTTCATTTGCGGATCTCAAAGGCGTGTTGGGTTATTTTGTTCGCGAATACTTTGAAGAGGATTTGCAGATTAAACTACGTCCATCGTATTTTCCGTTTACAGAGCCTTCGGCCGAAGTTGATATCAGCTGTGTTTTTTGCAAGGGCGAGGGCTGCAGAGTTTGTGGACTCACCGGCTGGATTGAAGTGCTGGGTTGTGGAATGGTGCATCCAACTGTATTGCGGAACGTGAGTGTTAATCCTGATGCATATACGGGTTACGCCTTTGGTATGGGTATAGAGCGTTTGGCCATGCTGCGTTACGGTGTCAATGATTTGCGTTTGTTTTTTGA
>JAHEKD010000340.1:0-658 GCA_024638545.1 Gammaproteobacteria bacterium | reverse complement strand
TAAGACAATGGGTGAATCCTGAGATAACAACGCAGCAGTTGGCGGATACACTGACGATGGCTGGCCTCGAGGTAGACAGTGTTCATTCACAAAAACCCCTGTTCAGCAAGGTTGTTGTCGCAAGAGTTCTCAGCGTAGAGCCACATCCCGATTCTGATCAATTAAAGCTTTGCCAACTGACAGATGGGCACGGAGAAACCTTCCAGATCGTTTGCGGTGCCGGCAATGTCAGGGCGGGGTTGAATGTGCCTGTGGCACGGGTTGGAGCGTGCTTGCCCAATAATTTGAAAATCGAAAAGTCAGTAATCCGGGGAATTGAGTCGCATGGCATGATATGTTCTGCAGCAGAGCTCGGACTTGCAGAGAAATCTGAAGGCATTATGACTCTTGATGAAAATGCTACATTAGGTTCCCCGGTAGCAGAACACCTGCAGCTTGATGATCAGATCCTCGAGCTTGAACTTACGCCTAATCGCGGCGACTGTCTTGGCATGTATGGTGTCGCAAGAGAGGTGTCTGCCCTGACAAACTCTGTTTTGCAGGCTGTGGAAACCAAACCTGTAGATGCATCAACAGACAAACAGGTGCCGGTACAAATCGATGCGGCCGATGGCTGTCCGCGCTATGTGGCCCGCATTATTGAGGCAATAAATCCAAA
>JAHEKD010000339.1 GCA_024638545.1 Gammaproteobacteria bacterium | reverse complement strand
ATTGATACCGGGCTGTCTCGTAGTCATGACTGGCGAGCAGCCTGAATTCAATCACGATTCGAATTATTTCTGCGATACCCGGATCATAGTCAGGCAATATAAATTCCAGGAAGGTATCGTTATTGTTAAACATGAAAACATGCCGGCTGTCTTTTTTAGCATAAAATATGCCTTTATGAATATTTGCCAGATGCACTTCATCACTGCTGCCAAGATGCAGTAAATCATGTTTAATTCCCTGTTTGTCGACTATTCGCGCCGTAATTGAATCAATACTAAAATAACCTCTGCCTGAAGCCTGAAGATGTTCAAATGGAAAAAAACGGAAACATTCAATTTGTCGATCAACGTTTTTTTGATCAATCCCTTTCTGATCATTACACGGTAATGTAAAAGTGAGCACCTGACTTTCATTGCCTATCCTGGCTTTACATGACGCTTTTTGATGCGAATGATAATGTTCATTGTAATATCGCCAATTGATGTAGGTTACCGCTGAGTGAATCTGAACATCTACACCAAATGGGTCCGATAGCTGATACCCTTTGGATTTCAGCATGACATCTGACTGGAACTTGCAGTCCATTTGTCGAAACGGCTCCAGCTCACCAACCTTCAGATCAATGCCAATGATTCTGTAACAATAAATTAAAAAATCACCGAGAGTCGTTAAACCATTGATCCATCTGAAATCCTTGAAAATAGATGCATTCCTAAGCGCAAAGTGCACCATGGCCCGGTAAAACACAAAATCTCTTTTGATTTTTTCACCAGTGACCTGCCACTCGCGATCAATTAAGTGATACTCATCATTGGCATCCACAATAATATTATTCGCTATCGCATCTATGTTCATACCCGCTATGACTCCAGTATCGAGTTTTTTCAGGTAGGCAAAATAGGTTAAAAGATATTGCTCAAATTTCACGCCTCGCGGGTCGAGAAGAAAACTGTTTCGCCATAGAATCGACAGCTGGTTGCCTGAATAGTAGGGCTCTGGCTCAAATATCTGCTTAATATCAGTATTTAATGCAACTGGTTTATCCTCTAGTCTTAAACGCCTAATTTCATTCTCCTGAGATTTCTTCAGGACAACCGAAAGATACTCGGGCCGACGCTTAAAATCAGGAAAGTGTGCGAAATCAAGCTGGCCGGTCCCCGGCTCAGAATCATCAGTCAATACAAACAAATAACCATCGGCAATTTCACCAATATATCCATTTTTATTAGCAACCTGGTAAAGCAGTGACTCATTTATCGTCATGGCCGATGATTGGTAATGCGAGATTAAATGCGTTGAGTCGATATGCTGATAGGCATTAGTGTTTGCTTCAGCATAGTCCCGGCTGAGTAATACTCTAGAAAAATAAATATCCGGAAACAAAAAATATTCTGTGACATGCTCAAAGCCGTTCGATAGCAGCTCACACCACTCGGTACGGTTAATGGATCTGTCTGAATCTTCAATATCATGGACTTTAAAATTTGAAAATCGATAGTTTCTAGATTGATCCGCTGTTGCAAATAAATAATTGACACTGTAATGATTATCAACCGCGAGCAACAGCTGCCCCCGATCGCTAAGCAGGTCTTTACAGGCGGTTAATAGTGCTGCCACTGCCTGTTCAAATGCCATCCCGTTATAGCCTGCCAGGCAGTCAAATAATGCCCTGTCACCACAAATAATAATCACATCATAACGATTTAACCCAAAGTCCAGCGATGCAAATGGTTCAGCTATTATCCTGGTGTTTTCATAACCCCGCGTCCTGAGAGCCGCCAGCTGTGCTAACGCCCTGTCCGGCTCAATCGCATCAATCTGCTGGTGCTTTGAAGAAAGATACGACGTGATTAAACCGGCGCCACAGCCAATTTCCAATACTTTATTTTGTGTATCCCAGTCAAAAGCTCGCAACAAGTTTGGCCTGAGCGGGCTGAGCTGTTTCAACTCTTCAAAATCACTCGCAAGCGCCGTCAACTCGTGAACCGATTCCTGCGAATCCCGGATGGTTAATATGTGCGAATAAAATCTGGAGGCTATAAAGCCGTCAATCTCAGCAACAGGATACTTTGCCAAAACGTTGTCCTGGTGCCGGACAAGATCTGAGATTTTGGTGGTATGAACAGTCAATTAAAGTTGCTCAATTGATGCACCCAGCTCCGCAATGCCAAATGACTGCTGGTCATCAGCCACTTTAAAATGTATTAAATCATACCGACGATCCAGTGGAACATGATCTTTTTCGTCATCGTCTGCTGCAACACCGAGTGAAATAAAATAATCACCTGCCGCCAGGTTTGCAATAAATTCAAACTTGATCTCAGCCACATCACCTGATTTATTCACCGAATAGAGCTGTTTCTTTAGGCGATTATTGGTACCGTAGACGGTCTTCCCATCAGTCGTTTTAATCGTCATGCCGTAAATTATTTTTTTAAATGCCTGCTCAAAATAGACTGCAAAACACAGTGTTAACGTGTCTGCTTTTTCACACTGATGCTTATATGCGCTGCCATTGTTGAGAAAAATATAGTCAGTGATTTTAGCACGGGCGTCGCCCCATCGATATTCCTGGGTGTTGTAAGTGGAATGAGTTTTACACGCATCAATCAAGGGATCATGGTTCAGCTTATGACTACTATTTCTGCATTGATGCTGCTCTTGCTGATTGTTGTTTTCATGGGAAACCGGATGAACAGACTCGGCGTTATCCAGTTTAAATAATGCGTCCAGATAGGTGTTGACTACTTTTTTGGGATGGCCAATCATCTGGACCTCGCCCGCCTCAAGAAATAGAGCTCGATCGCAATGATTAACAACGCTCTCCATGGAGTGACTTACAAAAATAATCGTCACGCCTTCAGCTTTCAGCGATTCCAGCTTTCGAAAGCATTTACGCTGAAAGCGTGTATCTCCAACGGCCAGAGCCTCATCAATTATTAAAATATCCGGTTTCAAGCTGATTGAAACCGAGAATGCCAGTCTCACGTACATGCCGCTGGAATATGTCTTGACCGGCTTATTAATGAAATCGCCCAAACCTGAAAACTCGATGATCTGCGGCAAGCTCTTTCTGAATTCTTTCTCACTAACGCCAATAATTGCTGCGTTTAATCTGGCATTCTCAATACCGTTAAATTCCGGATTAAAACCGGCACCCAGTTCCAGGATCGCTGCAATTCTACCGACCACGTCGACGCTTCCCGCTGTAGGCCGTAATGTGCCTGCGATAATCTGTAAAATTGTTGACTTACCCGAGCCGTTCTGCCCCACAATTCCGAATGTTTCGCCCCGGTGAATTTCGAAACTCGCATCTCTCAGTGCCCAAAATTCAGTATATAACTTACGTCTAAGGAACTTGACCGCCTGTAATAATCGGTGACTCGGCTTGGCATAACTCTGATAGCACTTGCTTACACCGGAAACTTTTACGGCAATATCAGAGCACATCCGCAAACACCTTTTTGGTGCGCTGAAACCACCACCATCCCAAATAAAATATAGCCAGTGCAACTGTCGTATAGATTCCCATGTTTATCAGGTCTGGATACTTCCCCCAGATAACCAGATTACGAAATTCGAGTATAGGAATGGTCAGCGGGTTTAAATACATCAACGGCCTGACATGCTCGGGCACTGATTCCAGCGGATAAAATATGGGGCTCAAGAATAATAATACTGTCACTAACACCCCGATGATCTGCGATAAATCCCGGATAAATACGGTCGTTGAGGATATCAGATAAGAGAGCCCCAAACCCACGAGGGCAAGCGGAAAAATGACAACCGGAACCAGGATTATTGTCCAGTGCAACTGCTGCGAGGCTAACAGGTGAGCGATAACCAGGATCAGCAGGCTGACTGCAAAATGAAACAGTGCGGTCACCAGTGACACGATGGAAAAAACTTCGAGCGGAAACACCACTTTCTTGACAAACTGGGCGTTTCCGGTAATCAGGCCTGGCGCTCTGGATAGACATTCGGCCAGTAAGGCATGCAAAATTAATCCCGAGAACATCACCGTTCCAAACTGTGCGTGACCCGATGCACCCTGCCAGCGCATCTTGAACACAAAACTGAAAA
>JAHEKD010000338.1 GCA_024638545.1 Gammaproteobacteria bacterium | reverse complement strand
ACCGCCCGCACCGGATGCACGATAGGTATCAATTCTTAAATCAGCGGTGTTGATATCGACTTCTTCCACATCATCAGGTTCCGGTAATATGGCAACCGTGCACGCCGAGGTATGTATCCTCCCCTGCGTCTCTGTTTCCGGTACCCGCTGAACGCGGTGAGCACCGGACTCAAATTTCAATTTTGAATATGCCCCTTTACCAATCACCCTGGTGATGATCTCCTTATAGCCGCCGTGTTCGCCGAGGCTTTCACTTAAGATCTCAACTTTCCATTTCTGGCTTTGCGCATAACTTGAGTACATTCGAAACAAATCGCCGGAAAATATAGCTGCTTCATCACCCCCTGTGCCCGCTCGAATTTCGAGAAAAATATTGCGATCATCATTCGGGTCTTTAGGTAACAGCAGTTTTTGTAAATCGAGCTCGGTGTTTTCGATGGACTCTTTCAGTTCGGGCAACTCCTCCTGAGCCATAGAGCGGATTTCTGCATCAGCATCATTGAGCATTTCATTGGCCGCATCGAACTCCTCACTGAGCTGTCGATAGGTTTGATACGACTGGGCTACCGGGTTTAGCTCCGATAACTCGATAGAAAGTGCTCGAAAACGATCCTGATCACTGATGATTTCCTGAGTTGAAAGCAGTTGTTCAATCTCCTCACATCGTTCCAGTAATTGTTCCAGCTTTTGTTGAAAATTCGGATTCACAAAATTTAAGATACATGAAGTCGATTATCGGGACGCCAATTGTACATGATGGCAACACAGTGAAGAATAATTCCTGACCCTGGCGATTAAGCGGCTTTTAAAAACGGCAAGTTACTTGAAATTGAATTTATGATTAGAAATACCTGCATCATCAACCCATCTCAGAACCATCATCTGCCCCGATCGCAATAATTGATGATCTCGGCACCATGCCTTCCCCGTCTGGAAAACTGGAACCTGATTCTTCACCGGGATGCTGAACACCGACAAACAGGGTTCTGCGATCTTCACTCCAGGCCGCGCCGGTAATTTCTGCTTCTTTCGGGCCCACCAAAAACCGCTTGATCTCCCCTGTGACCGTATTCCCCAGCAACATTTGATTATTCCCCATGCCCTCATACCTGCCTTTGTTTGAGTAGTTACCGTCTGTCTGTATCCACAATCCCCCGCGGGAATCGAAATGCAGCCCATCCGGTGAGTTAAAGATGTTATCGGCCGAAATATTCTCAGAACCTGCATTATCATTATGCTTATGCACGCGGGGATTGCCGGCCAGCACAAACAGGTCCCAGCTAAAGCCGACGGCATCATGCTGTCCTGCATCAGGAATCCAGCGCACTATCTGGCCATAGTGATTCTTTTTTCGCGGATTCGGTCCGCCAACGGGTGTACTGTCCCCGCCCTTGTTTGGCTTGATGCCGCGATGCTTGTTATTTGTTAAGCAGCAATAGGCTTCGGCCTTGAGGGGATTTGCGGCCACCCACTCAGGCCTGTCCATAGTCGTCGCGCCGACTTTTGAAGCCGCAATCCTGGTGAAAATTGATATTTCGGCGAGCGTCATGCCGGTATTTTGTGGCGTGAGTGCAAGCCACTCACCGCTGCCATCGTCATTGAATTTAGCCGCAAATAAATCGCCGGTGTCGAGCAGATTGGCGTTATCCGCAGTTTCCCTGTACATACCTGCGGAAACAAACCGATACAAAAATTCTCCGCGTTCATCATCACCCATATAGACTACAGCTTTACCGTTTTGCGCGATAACCAGCTCAGCATTTTCGTGCTTGAAACGGCCCAGCGCGGTTCGCTTTTTGGGTAAGGAGTCTGGTTCAAGCGGGTCAAGCTCAACCACATATCCTGCTCTGTTGGGCTCATTCGGCTCCAGGTTGGTTTTAAAGCGCTCATCGTATTCCCCCCATCCATAACCGCTGTCATCGGGACTGATGCCATAGCGCTGGTACTCGGGCGATAGCGATGCCTGCTCATCATCACTGGAGAAATAGCGATTAAAGTTTTCTTCACAGCTCAGAAATGTACCCCATGGGGTTCGCCCGGTGCCGCAATTGTTCCAGGTTCCCAGTGTCAGGACGCCATGCTGTTCCGACCGTGTCTTCATCAAATCATGGCCTCGGGCGGGGCCGGTGATTTCAATGGGTTCATCCACAGTGATTCTTCGGTTATAGGGTGAATCCTTCACGACCTCCCAAAAACCGTCGTGTTGCTGAATTTCAAATATACTGATCCCGTGTGCCGCCTTGTTTTTATCAAAATCATGTTCATTCTCGGGCAAGCCCGAGACACGATCACCATGCAGGATGGCAAGATTTGCATATTCATTATTGACAGCCACCACTGTTCGACCATCTTTAAAAAATATTTCCATACCGTCAATATTGTCTCCGATGGCCAGTCGCTGAGATTCGCCCGTCCCGCGGGTTTGCTGGTCAAAGGCAGCCCCCTCAGACCACAGAGGATCGCCCCAGCTGGCAACGACATGCCAGTGATAGCCTTGTGGAACCGTTACCGTATCAAGACTGTTTGCTGCTACAGGGGTAAACTCAATCGGCTTGGATTGCGAATCACCGGGACTAGCGTCGGCGGATCTCAGTGCCAATGTGCTCATCACAAACGCACCTGCACCGTAACACATTATTCCTGACATCGAAGAGTTCAGGAAATCCCGCCGCGAAAGCGCCCGGTCAAGCACACGATCAAATTCAACTTCTGCGGGCGGCGGGTTTATGTATTCATCGTACTCGTCGAACGACAAGTCGCGGACAGGATCCTTTTGTGATATGTGTATTGCTTTAGCCTCTTAAAAATTAATGATTGAATACTTAAGTATAATAGCAGGTGTCAGTCACGATCAGAGCGTGTGTGATTCCTGGGTTTTATTGCTTACAGTAAATATTCCTGCTGATCCTCAATAACGTGACATGAACGTCCGACAATCAGATTGTCGGGTGCCGTGACAATTTTTGTATCCTTGTCCGGATAGTCAAGTGAATTCAGAAAATGCATTATGCAGTTCAGGCGCGCACGTTTTTTATCGTTTGATTTAATCACCATCCAGGGTGCATCTGCCGTATCAGTGTAAAAAAACATCGCTTTCTTGGCGTGCGTATACGCCTCCCATTTATCCATCGATTCACGATCGACAGGACTTAACTTCCACTGCTTCAATGGATCAACCTCGCGCGAACTAAAGCGTCGGCGCTGCTCATCCTGGGTGACTGAGAACCAGTACTTGTAAAGCCTGATGCCGGAGTTGACGATTATCCTTTCAAGATTTGGCGTTTCCCGCATGAACTCAAGGTATTCGTTGGGTGTGCAAAAGCCCATTACCCGCTCGACTCCGGCCCGGTTATACCAGGAGCGGTCAAAGAGTACGATTTCCCCGCTGGTCGGGAAATGCTGCACATAGCGTTGAAAATACCACTGCCCGCGCTCCTTCTCACTGGGCTTTTCCAGTGCCACAATACGCGCGCTTCTTGGATTCAGGTGCTCGGTAAAGCGCTTAATCGTTCCGCCCTTGCCGGCCGCATCACGACCTTCAAACAGCAGTATGTAGCGCTGCCCGGTTTCTTTAATCCATTTCTGTGCTTTAAGCAACTCAGCCTGCAGTTTCTTTTTCTTTTTCTCATAAGGTTTTCGCTTCAGCTTGGTTTTATATGGATAAATCCCTTCTCTGAACAAATCTTTTATATTGTCCGGATTATGGTGCAAGTCATACAAAACACTGTGATGCCCAGGATTTTCCGGTTCTTTATCGGCCTGTTTTTCCTGGTCATTTTGAGTTTCAGACGAAGCATTCGTTGCCGCCTCCTCGACTAGTGATGAATTTTGATCATCTGCAGCTTTCATCTTGTCGTCATCGTTCTGGTCAGTTTTTACAGCGTTTTTCAGATCCATAATGTCTCCTGGACAATTTCCATATTGAAATTAAGGATATTTGAAACGAACCTAATTTTCAACACATATCTATACAAACCCAACGCTGAACCGAAAATATTTATTATTAATTTTCATAATGTTAGGTGTAGAGCCGGAGCAGCCAAACGGCAAAAATTCCCATCATCATGGTGAGTGGCAGGCTGCGTGTAATAA
>JAHEKD010000337.1 GCA_024638545.1 Gammaproteobacteria bacterium | reverse complement strand
CTGGGTATGAAACCAAAACCCAGATTTCTTAAAGCGGGTGACGTCATGGACGTCTGGATTGAAGGATTAGGCAAACAGCGACAGCGAGTCAGGGCTGATAAATAGATGGTGAACATTAGCTCGGAAAATTCTGGCATGGTGTGTGATATCGGCGTCATTGGACTGGCCGTTATGGGTCAAAACCTCATTTTGAATATGAACGATCATGGCTTTGTAGTTGCTGCCTATAATCGTAGCGCAGCGACTACCGGTACTTTCATTAACGGTCCTGCAAATAATACAAAAGTCATTGCAGCCTATACGGTTGAAGAACTTGTCAAACAATTAAAGTCTCCACGGGTTGTCATGCTGATGGTCAAGGCCGGTGGTGCAGTCGATGATACGATTAAACAATTATTGCCTTTGCTGGAGCAGGGTGACGTGATTATCGACGGAGGCAATTCCAATTACAGTGATAGCCAGCAACGGTCCATTGCTCTCGATCAAAAAGGGATATTCTTTGTCGGCGCAGGGGTATCAGGCGGTGAGGAAGGCGCCAGATTCGGACCGTCAATTATGCCTGGAGGGCATCCACAGGCATGGCCATTGGTAAAAGATATTCTGCAGACAATCTGCGCTCGGACAAAGGACGGTTCGCCCTGCTGTGAGTGGGTGGGCAAAAATGGCGCCGGGCATTTCGTCAAGATGGTACATAACGGCATAGAATACGGCGATATGCAGATTATCTGCGAAGTCTACCATTTCATGAAAGCCCTGCTGGAGATGGATAATCCTTCGATGCAGGCGGTATTTAGGGAGTGGAACAAGGGACAGCTTGAAAGTTATCTTATCGAAATTACCGCCGATATACTGGCTTACAGGAAAAAAGGATTTAGTCTTGATTTAATACTCGACAGCGCCGGCCAGAAAGGCACGGGAAAATGGACAGTGTTCAATGCACTGGATTTCGGCACGCCGGTGACGCTGATCGGGGAAGCGGTATTCGCCCGCTTTTTATCTGCATTAAAACAGCAGCGAACTGTTGCTGCCGATATTCTTGGCGGTCCGCCCGGCAGGCTTGATGGCGGTGATCGCGAGCGCTGGATTAAACTACTGGGTGAGGCGTTGCTGGCGTCCAAGATTGTTTCTTATGCACAGGGGTTTATGCTCATGCAACAGGCATCCGACGAATATGGGTGGGCGCTTGATTATGGCAATATTGCCCAACTCTGGCGAGGTGGCTGCATAATAAGATCGGTGTTTCTGGATGACATTAAAAGTGCCTATGTGCGTAATCCTGAGCTCAACAACCTGATGCTGGATGAATATTTTCGTGAAACAATTAACAGGGCACAAACAGCCTGGCGAAAAGTGGTTGCCAAAGGTGTTGAACACGGTTTGCCGTTGCCGGCCATGAGTTCTGCACTGGCGTTTTATGATGGATACCGCTGTAGAACCCTGCCTGCCAACCTGCTGCAGGCACAGCGAGATTACTTTGGGGCGCATACTTATGAGCGGGTGGATCAACCGCGCGGTGAGCGATTTCATACAAACTGGACAGGTGAGGGAGGACAGGTGTCCAGTGGTGACTATAATGCATGACTCATCATATGGCAGGCCTTAGTTTCTCCAGGATCAATGCAACGACCTGTTGTTCAGATCCGCTGATATCAACGCTTATGGCGAGTTCATCATCTGACGGAATTTCCAGCAGGGCCAGCTGGCTGTCAAGCAAACTCACGGGCATGAAATGCCCCTGGCGTGTTTGCATGCGCTGGCTGATAAGTTCCCGGTTGCCATCAAGGTGGATAAACAAGACCGCTTCACCACTAATCTGCCGTATATAGTCACGGTAAGCCCTTTTCAGTGCCGAGCATGAACCAATCGCCATTCCCTGCGACGACGCAAGAGCGCTGCTAAAGGCCAGCAACCAGGGCCATCGATGTGCATCAGTCAGCTCACCACCACCGCGCATACGGGCAACATTTTCAGGCGGGTGGTAATCATCACCCTCAAGATGGGCGGCTCCAAAGTGATTTGCAAGCCGACTGGCAACAGATGATTTGCCGCAGCCGCACACCCCCATAACAACCATTAAGCGCGGTAAATCATTCATGATCAGCCTGCATTTTCACCGGGATATGGATCTTCGTTTTAAATGACTACAAGCAGGCGGTGATCCCGCCGTCGACATAAAGGATGTGCCCGTTTACAAAACTGGATGCGTCAGATGCCAGAAAAATACAGGCACCGGATAATTCTTCCAGCTTTCCCCAGCGTCCGGTGGGTGTCCGCTTGCACAGCCAGTCGCTGAATTGCGCATTATTGACCAGCGCTTCATTGAGCGGGGTATCAAAATAGCCGGGTGCAATTGCATTAATTTGCAGCCCAAATCTCGCCCAGTCGGTTGTCATGCCTTTGGTGAGATTGGCCACAGCACCTTTTGATGCGGTATATGGTGCAATTCCTGGTCTGGCAAGTGCAGTCTGCACCGAGGCAATGTTGATTATTTTTCCCTGCCTGCGTTTAATCATATGCCGTGCAACGGCCTGACCGACGTTGAAGATACTGGAAACGTTAGTTTGCATCAAAGTTTCAAAGATCCCGGGTTCAAAATCTTCAAGGGCGGTTCGATGCTGCATTCCGGCGTTGTTGACGAGGATGTCTATGCTGCCGGTCCGGGATTCAAATTTATCGATTGAGGCTTTTGATTGCTGATAATCAGTGACATCAAAGGGGAGCTGATAAACTTCCGCACCAGTGCCAGCCAGTTGTTTTGCTGCCGACTTCAGCTTTTGGGGGTCACGGCCATTGAGTATGATTTGCGCGCCGGCACCGGCTAGTGCCTTTGCCAGTGAAAGCCCAATGCCTTGGCTGGATCCGGTAATGAGTGCACGCTTGCCATCAAGTTTAAAAAGACTCAGTGAATTATCCAAAATCGTTTTCCAGTTTCATGTGACTTGCATTTTACATTGGAATCTATAGGATCATGAAGTTCATTAAAAAAGAAATTAACTAACGTGAACAAACCACATGTACTCCAGATCGGCCCCTATCCGCAGCGCGATGAGGAGCTGTTAAACGAGCACTTTGTATTACACCGGTATTTTGAGATTGACGATCGGCATGCATTTCTCAACCGCAATGGTAATGATATTCGCGCCATTGCCACACGCGGCGATCTGGGTGCCGATGGTGATTTAATACGCTCCTTACCCGCACTTGAAATTATTGCCATTAACGGCGTGGGTTTTGATAGTGTTGATCTTAAAGCTGCAAAATCCAAAGGCATCGCAGTTACCAATACGCCGGATGTTTTAACCGGGGACGTTGCCGACCTGACGGTTGGCATGATGCTGGCGCAATCGCGACGGATGGTTGCCGCAGCGCATTGGGTTTTTTCCGGCGACTGGAAGAACCGTGGTGATTTTCCCCTGACAACACGTCTGTACGGCAAACGCGCGGGCATTTTGGGATTGGGACGCATTGGTTCAGCCGTTGCCAGGCGCCTGGATGCATTTAACATGGACATATTCTATTCCAGCACGTCCGCCAAAAGCACGCCTCAAAGCTGGCAGTTCATTAAGGATCCTGCGGAACTGGCAGCAAACAGCGATTTTCTGGTTATGACGTTGGCAGCCAATGACCAGACCCGTCATATCGTGAATAAGTCTGTGCTCGATGCTTTGGGGCCTAGGGGTTTTCTAATTAATGTCAGCCGTGCAGCAAATGTAGATGAAACGGCCTTGCTGGACGCGCTGGAAAAAGCAGAAATCGCGGGTGCCGCGCTGGATGTGTTCGACGGCGAACCCGACATTAATCCGCGTTTTCTTAAACTTGATAATGTGCTGCTGCAGCCCCACCATAGCTCGGCGACGGTTGAAACAAGAAAAGCCATGGGTGATCTTATGCGCGAAAACCTGCTGGCCTATTTTGCCGGAAAAAAGCTGTTAACGCCGGTTATATAAATGCAAGGCTGACAATATGAACAACGTTCGTTCACTGGTCATACACCAGGCAGGCGATTTAAGAATTGAAAATTGCGCTATTGCCGGGCCCGGGCCTGGGCAGGTAAGGCTGAGAAGCGCCGTAGGCGGTATCTGTGGTTCTGACCTGCA
>JAHEKD010000336.1 GCA_024638545.1 Gammaproteobacteria bacterium | reverse complement strand
TTCGACAGTGCACCCACGTTCGGTGATATTGACATATCGTTGTCATTAAGAACCACCAGCAGGTTAGCATCCATATCGCCAGCGTTATTCAGGGCTTCATACGCAATACCTGCAGTTAACGCGCCATCGCCAATGATCGCCACGACATCACGTTCCTCATTTTTTAATGCCGCACTGGTTGCCATCCCCAGGGCAGCGCTGATGGAGGTGCTCGAATGACCGGCCCCGAAGGTGTCATATTCGCTTTCATCGCGTTTCAGAAACCCTGACAATCCATCAGATTTGCGAATCGTGTGCAGCTGTTCACGGCGGCCGGTCAGGATTTTGTGCGGATAGGCCTGGTGGCCGATGTCCCATACCAGACGATCATAGGGTGTATTAAAAACGTAATGCAGGGCAACGGTTAATTCAACTGTACCAAGGCCCGCAGCGAGATGCCCACCCGTTTGAGAGACGACCTCGATAAGGTAATCACGTAATTCTTCTGACACCTTTAGCAGTTGCGATTCATCGAGTTTTCGCAAATCTGGTGGGAAGTTAATTGACTTTAGTAATGAATAATCCTGAGTTTGAGCCATTATGCCTACAGAATATCTTTGCAAATGCGTAGTTTACCGTATTTTCTGCTTAATGGGCTTGTAAAACAGTAGACTTATTAAAACATTTAGAGCCGGTACGCCCTCAACAGACCCTTTTCAGGACAAATTGATTAAGCTGTGTCAGAAATTCAATGTTTCCACCAATTTTTTCCAGGTAAGTCTGCGCACGTTGATGATGTAACATCGCCTGCTTTCGTGAAGCCTCAAGTCCAAGCAGCGTAATGTAGGTCGGTTTGTCGTGTGCTTTGTCTTTACCTGCAGTTTTACCCAGCGCCTGATCAGTGCTGGTCTCATCCAGGATATCGTCTGTAATCTGGAATAGCAGCCCGAGGTGCTTTGCAAATTTTTTTAAATTATTGATCTGTTCAATTTCGTTATTTTCACTGCAGATGGCACCCATCAGTGCAGATGCACAGATCAGTGCACCGGTTTTTTTTTCATGCATGATTTTTAGTTCAGGTAAACTCAAGCGCTTGCCGATTGATTCAATATCAATTCCCTGTCCGCCTGCCATCCCCTGAGAGCCTGATGCGGTAGACAGCGTGCTGACCAGCTTCAACTGGGTTTGAGTTTTAAGTTGACTCAGTGATTCGTGGTTGGAGAGGATCTCTATGGCAAATGCCTGCAGCGCATCACCGGCGAGAAGTGCAATACCCTCGTCATAGGCAACGTGAACGGTTGGCCGGCCGCGCCTTAACTGGTCATCATCCATGGCAGGCATGTCATCGTGTATTAACGAATATGCATGCATACATTCGACCGCGCAGGCAGGCACGTGCAAAACTTGCGGGTCTGCTGAAAATAAATCACCACAAGCGTAGACTAAAATTGCCCTTAATCGCTTGCCGCCATCAATGCAGGCATAGCGCATGGCTTCATGCAGGCGCGTTGGCGGTTCTGTCGCTAACGGTAACAGTCTGTCAAGCTGTTGCTGAGTCTGGTCCTGTAGCGCTGACCAGGACGCCTTGAAATCTGCCGACCCTATCACTTAATCTTCTTCAGTCGTTAGTGAACTATCGTCCGTCTGGTTTTGATTGACAAGCATTTTTTCAACTCTTTGCTCTGCCTTCTTGAGTTCATCCTGGCATTGGCTCGATAATTTCATCCCCCTTTCAAAATCCTGCAGAGACTCCTCGAGCGTTTGTTCACCTTTTTCCATGCGTTCGACAATAGACTCGAGCTCTTTGAGTGCGAGTTCGAAATCAAGAGATTCGGTCGATATCTTTTTCTTTGCCATGACTTTTCGTTACAATTCGCAGTTGTGTTTAAGCTTAACCTGTTTTTGCGTTGCCGGTTACAGCGAAAATCGAATTCTAACAGATAGTACTAAATTAAGTTGAAAGAGTCTTCATGAATGTAAAATACGATGCATCGGCACTGGAGGTCTTAACTGGACTGGATCCGGTCAGAAAAAGACCTGGGATGTATACCGAAACAGAGCGACCCAATCACCTTGCTCAGGAGGTGATTGACAACAGTATCGATGAAGCAATTTCCGGTTATGCCAAAGCGATTGGCGTGATCCTGCATACCGATGGTTCTTTGACCGTAGCAGATGATGGCCGGGGAATGCCGGTTGACCTGCATAAGGAAGAAAAAGTCAGTGGCGTTGAACTCATACTGACCCGGCTTCACTCCGGTGGCAAATTTTCAGATAAAAATTATCAGTTTTCTGGCGGTCTGCACGGTGTTGGGGTGTCGGTGGTCAATGCCCTGTCAAGGAGATTGATCGTATGGGTGCGCCGTAACGGCAAGCAGTATCAGATGGAGTTTGAAAACGGCGTCAAGCATACAGAACTCAAACAAATCGGTAAAGTGGGTCAACGCAATACCGGAACCGTGATCCGATTTTGGCCGGATGCTGTATTTTTTGATTCAATCAAGTTTAACGTCAAGTCGTTGAAGCGGCTGCTGCACGCCAAAGCGGTGCTGTGTCCGGGCATCGTGATTAAGTTTAAAGATGAGAACAATGCTGAAAACAATCAAACCTGGCATTTTGAAGAGGGTCTGGTTGAGTATCTAACGGCCGAAAACACGGCCGCTGAACGCGTACCGTCACAGCCATTCTCTGGCCAGGTCAAAAATGCAGACGGGGAGTTGAACTGGGCGCTGTACTGGGTGCCCGAAGACGGTGAGTGGCTGACAGAAAGCTATGTTAACCTGATTCCGACTCAACACGGCGGTACTCACGTTAATGGTTTTAGAAGCGGCCTGACTGAATCGATACGGGAATTTTGTGATTTTCGGAATCTGCTGCCAAGAGGCGTAAAGATTTCGCCTGAGGATGTTTGGGCTGACTTGAGTTACGTGCTTTCCGTGCGAATCAAGGATCCGCAGTTTTCCGGGCAGACAAAAGACCGGTTGTCATCAAGGGAAACAGCGCAATTCGTCCAGGGCGTTATCAAGGACGCCTTTAGCTTATGGTTGAACCAGAACATTGAAACGGCTGAGCGAATTGCGCAAATCGCAATTGAGAGGGCCCAGCGGCGATTAAAAACCAGTAAGCTGGTCAAACGCAAAAAACTAACTTCAGGGCCGACCCTGCCAGGAAAACTTTCAGACTGCACCAGCGGCGATCTGGAACTCACCGAGTTATTTCTCGTCGAGGGTGATTCGGCCGGCGGCTCGGCAAAACAGGCCAGGAACAGAACCTTTCAGGCCATCATGCCGCTGCGCGGTAAAATATTGAACACCTGGGAAGTGGACTCGGCGGAAGTCATGGCGTCGCAGGAAGTTCACGATATTTCAGTTGCGCTGGGCGTTGATCCCGGCACTGCCAATACGGAGAACGTTCGATACGGTAAAGTGTGTATCCTTGCCGATGCGGACTCGGATGGAATGCATATTGCGACCTTATTATGCGCGCTGTTCCTAAAGCACTACAGGCCGCTGGTTGAAGAGGGACGCGTGCATGTTTCAATGCCGCCGCTGTATCGTATTGATGTCGGCAAGCAGGTCTTTTATGCCCTGGATGAGGCTGAAAAGGTCGACATTTTAAAGCGGATTGAAAACGAAAAAATCACAGGTAAGGTCAATGTGCAGCGATTTAAGGGTCTGGGCGAGATGAACCCCAGCCAGCTTCGGGAAACAACGATGGACCCGGCCACACGTCGTCTGGTTCAGCTGGAGATTGCACAATCGACAAAGGCAGTTAACATGCTGGATATGCTGCTGGCAAAAAAAAGGGTGCCTGATCGAAAAAAATGGCTGGCTGAGAAAGGAGATAAAGCTGTTGTTTAATCTATTATCGGAGTTTTTACATGGCGCGTAAAACCAGACGCACAAAAACAAGTAAACAGATGACGATAGAGCAGGCTTCGGTCGCGGAAATCGCCCGTATGCCTATGGCGTCTTTCGCTGAACAGGCTTACCTCGATTATTCGATGTACGTTATCCTTGATCGGGCATTGCCCCACATCGCTGATGGGCTAAAGCCTGTCCAAAGGCGAATCGTCTATGCCATGAGTGAGCTGAATCTGCATGCCAATGCCAAATACAAAAAATCAGC
>JAHEKD010000335.1:2667-4111 GCA_024638545.1 Gammaproteobacteria bacterium | reverse complement strand
ATTCGGTTCAAACCCTGTTCAACGTCATCTGCGATACCTGCACGCCCGGGTTTCGCTTTAATCAGACCCTGCCATCAAATCAGACCTGGAATTTCAGGATGCTTCAATCCGGGGCATTCAGTGTGGACGATCCCGCTTCACCGGTGAAAGAGGCGGAGTTCCGGTTTGGGGGAGATTTAATGATTGGCGGCAGTTTAATCGAAGGTTCAAGCCGGCAGATCAAGAAGAACATCGTTGAAGCCGATCCGGCCGAGGTGCTTGAAAAATTGCAGTCCCTGCCAATACACCACTGGACATACAGCCACCAGCCTGATCGCATCCGCCACCTGGGACCGATGGCGGAGGATTTTCACAGGCTATTTGAGCTGGGTGATACCGACAAGGGCCTGGCCGGGGTGGACACTGCCGGTGTGGCACTGGCGGCGATCAAGGCCCTGAAAACTGAGAATGACGACCTTAGAAATGAGCTTTCAGAGCTTAAGATGCATGTCAGCCGACTAATAAACCAGCAAGCAGGAGCGCTATTTTTGCGGGTTTCGTATTAGCCAAATGCAGTAGCTGTGATAATCGAGTTTGGCCTTATCAACTTCGCCCAAGTTATCTTTGTGCTTTCGGCCAATATCCGGGATTCGACGTCGCTGCCGTGCGGGTATGGATGCACAATACCCACCGGCTCCGAATTCAGTAAAAAGTGCAACCAATTGAAAAGACCGGCAAATTATCCGTCATGGCTCAGTCATATGAGCAAAGATTTATGTGGTTTGTGTTAAAAGTATTGATGTCCTATAATGAATCAAACACGCTATAAAAAATCTGCCGCGCTAACGTTTTTGAAACTGAAATACTGATGAGTGGCAGAGAATAGTGACAAGGGAGGTTTATTAGATTGACTCATGATGAAGTCAACGAATAGCCTGAGATTATAGTAAGTCCGTCTACAGGGGGTAGTCTATGTTATTGAATTCAAAGCATCTCTCAGTCCATGCTATTTGTATATTGAGTCTTGTCTGTGCAATCTTGCTAACACCGCATACGCTTTATGCACAGTCAAAAAAACCGCTACGAGCTTACGCTGACCTGTCAGGTTGTGCCGATGCTAATATTAGCGGCACGCTTTTACTCGAGGAAGAAGTTTCCAATGAGGGCGTAAAGCTGGTCCAGGTAACGCTGGAAGTAACCGGGCTTGCGCCTGGCACCAGGCACGCCGTACACATTCATGAAACCGCTGCCTGCAAACCCTGTAGTGCTGCTGGCGGTCATTTTGATCCGGGCCCAGATGGCATTATCAGCCCTGATGGAAACCACCCCTATCACTCAGGGGATTTGGTCAATTTAAAGGTTGATCGGGTCTCTACACAAAAGCAGATTTTCAGGGATGAGTTTAATAAGGTTGCTTTCGACAATAACGACGGTAATGCTGATTTTAACAGACCCTGGAGTGAAT
>JAHEKD010000335.1:0-2657 GCA_024638545.1 Gammaproteobacteria bacterium | reverse complement strand
ATTAATACCGAGACGATTGAAAGCGACGGCACGGTGACGCCGGGTGGCGGTATCTTGAGCGCTTTTGAACCGCCCTCTGGTCACGGCTTGCGCGTCGACACGCACGGCTACGTGGGATATCCAACGAGTTCGTCCTACGACTCGTTGTTGGCCAAGCTGGTGGTGCATACCGGGTCGACACAACTCGCTGACCTGATGACCAAGGCCTATCGCGCGCTGTGTGAGTTCAACATCAGCGGTGCACCGACGACGACCGGATTTTTGCAGGCTCTGCTGTGTCATGAGGCAGTGCGTTCAGGGGCGATCGACACTGATTTCGTCACCGCGCACGCCGCTGAACTTGCCACTCGTCGCAATGAAAACCATCCGCGCTTGTATATGGCGCCGGACCAAGTGCAGGTGTTATCAGGATCGCAAACGGTGTATTGAGCTTGAATGACTATCCTAATACCAATACCCAGCCGGGGATCACGCGCGGTGCTGATTTATCAGCAGCCGGGAAAGCTTTACTTTACTTTGATTATGCCACGACAGCCGGTGTTGATCCCGGTGATGAGGTTTCCCTGGAAATAGCGGCTGATGGTAAAAATTTCACTGTGCTGCAGAAATTCACAAATATTTACGGTAAGACAGCGAATTCAAGGCGCTATGACATCACAAAATTCATGTCTGCTAATACGCGCGTTCGATTCAGAGTAACAAGACTATACGGCGGACCGAATGAATTTTTCCTGGTCGATAACCTGACGATTGAGGCTCATAAAGTCGCTGCTGTTGGTCTGATGCAGGCCGTCACAAACCGTATCACGCTTTCGCCGGGCCCGCTGAGTATCTTTGACAGTGACGGTTCCGCATTGATCGTTCATGTTGATCCGGATACCTATTGTCCAAAGGGTGAGCAAGCTGGCTGTGCAGGTGGTGCACGTGCTGCATGCGGCATCATCCAGTTTGTCAACGATTAACCGGGAGGAATTATAGCCATGACCTACTTTATTAAAAAATTCACCATGCAGGTGAGCTTAAAGTCCATAAGTTTTAGAACATTCAATGTGGTTATACCAGCAGCACTCCTGGTTATTCTGTTAAACCAGTCAGTCATTGCAGCGGAACCGCTAGAGGCCTTTGCGCAAATCAATGGCTGCACTGATGCCAATATCACCGGCTTTGGTGTGCTAACTGAACAGATTACCAAAGATGGCATAAAAGAAGTCAAAATTGGCATGCAGGTTAAAGGGCTTGCGCCGTACAAGAAACATGTTGTTCAAAAACACGCGGTCCATATTCATGAGACAGCATCGTGCCAACCTTGTAGCAGTGCAAAAGGACATTTTGATCCCGGTCCCGGATCGAACACCAGCCCGGATGGAAACCACCCGTTTCACTCAGGCGATCTGGTGAATCTGGTGGTGGATGATCAGGGAGTCGGCTCCATGCAGACGATCACTACTCGTGTGACCTTGTCCAGAGGACCGTTAAGCCTGTTCGATGCTGACGGCAGCGCTTTTATTGTTCATGTTGATCCCGATACCTATTGTTCCGGCGGCGTTCAGGTCGGCTGTGCCGGTGGTGCACGCGCGGCCTGTGGAATTATCAAGTTAGTTCAGCAGGCAAAACAGCAAGGAGGCTGCCAGCAGGTGCCTGATAGTGAGGCCGTTGACAATGACTTCTCCACGATATGCCAAAAATAACGAGGCGACACCCGAATAACTGATCAATGACGATCGTCCCGTTAAATCCGGTCTTCCATGGACACGCTGGAATCGGAAAATTAGCGCCACAGGGACGGCGCTTGCATAGCGATGATTAGGGCGGACAACTTGAGATGCTTAATTGTGATCAAAGAGCATTAATCAAGCAGTTAATCGCCGCAAAACTTGATCCGGACTATCTTTTTCGGGAGGTTGAGTAAAACGATGGAGAAAATTATTCTTGAATCCATGCTGACTTGCCCTCATTGCGGCCACAGCAAAGTTGAAACCATGCCTGTCAACGCCTGCCAATGGTATTACGAGTGCGAAAATTGCCAATCATTATTACGCCCAAAGAAGGGTGACTGCTGCGTATTTTGTTCATATGGAACAGTAGCCTGTCCGCCTGAACAACAAAACCAATCCTGTTGCTCTAAATAACTTTGCTTTTGTGTGCGCCACCAGTGCAGTGGCTCAGTCTGATGCCGAAGATTGCTTGTGTTTACAAATAGCAGCGCAATCATCAAATGACCTAAGCAACCTGGTTAGCCCGCATTTCTCACCGACTGGTGAGAAATGCAGGCTGTCTAGGTTAGTCAATTCAACCCCGGCCGGAGTTTCTTAACCTGCAGGATCGGGCAGCTCAGCCAAAACAAAGGTTGCTTTATCTGGAGCGGCGGCTATGCGGCAATTTCATGGAAAATGGCCGCCGATGACCTGGCGACATATCTAAAGACACTGGTGAGCGTAACCAGTGAACCGCAGCGCTTTGTTGCCCACAGTCACGGCTGCAACGTAGTTGAACATGCCAGAATCTGCCCGAAGCTGGATCATCGGGTTTATAACAAACAACCCGTTTATCTTGCCTGCCCGCGTGTGATCAGTGCGCATAGCGGTGAGCCCTTGTATCCCCTTGGTCCCGGCAAATTCGGTGTCATCCATAACTTTTATTCGGAAAAAGATCCGGTA
>JAHEKD010000334.1 GCA_024638545.1 Gammaproteobacteria bacterium | reverse complement strand
GAGGAACTAGCCGACGTTAAATGGATAGTGACATCTGTTGTCGATAAAACCGGGCGGGTGGTGTTGAACGCAGAGGACCCGCTGCTGGTTGACCGTGCACAAAAAACGGATCAGAATTTAGTCTGGTTTTCGGCCAACAGCCATAACGAAATCATCAAATCGACCATAGCGCAATCGGGCCGGGCCTGTACCGTTGAGGCCGGACATTTTATTTATTACGAAAATGGCAATCGACATGAGCTGTTGAGATTGTCTGATGTGCCCATAACACTGGGCGGTGCTGCCCGACATAATGTGCAAAATACACTCGGCGTGATCGCTTTCACGCATGCCCTGGGAGTCTCTTTGGCTGATATCAACGAAGGCTTGCGAACATTTACCAATCAGGATAATCCCGGGCGCTGCAACCAGTATTCAATTAACGGCGCTACGGTAATCGTCGACTTTGCTCATAATCCGCACGGCATGAAAGCCTTCATGTCAGTTGCCAGAAAACTGAATGCAAAACGGAAACTCCTGGTGACCGGACAGGCCGGAGACCGATCAGATGAAGACATAAAAAATCTGGCCAGAGAATCGATTTCTGATATTGAACTCGATAGAATAATCATCAAACACATGTTGAAATACAGCCGTGGCCGAAAGGACTGCGAAGCCGCTGAAATTCTAAGGCGTGAGTTTATTGCAGGCGGCATTCCTGAGACGCGTATCAGCATGATTGAGGATGAAATTGATGCAGTTAACCTGGCCATAAACTGGGCTAAACCTGGGGACCTGGTGTTACTGCTGGTACACGAAAAACGTGCAGAAGTACTCAAGATGCTGAATACGTTATCAAACTGAGAACAGCCGCGATTTTTTGTCTAACCTGCAGCAGTACTTGATAGTATTTAATTATCGTGCGGTTCCACTGTAAAATAGTGTCATGGTGATTTCCAGACGCAAGTATATTTTGATGCCCGGACTGCGAGGCTATTTTAAAATTTTTTTACTGCTGGGATTAACCGGCAGTGGATTCGCGAACACCTATATCCTTCCGCCTCAGGATCAGGTTATGGTGGGCCGCTTAGAAGCGCTTGTCATCGGGCGTGACACGACCCTCTCAGACGAAGCACGAAACCATAATGTCGGTTTTAACGAAATCCGTCTGGCCAATACAGGTATAGATCCCTGGCTGCCGCAGAAAAATTCAAAAATCCTGTTACCGACACAGCATTTGCTTCCCGATGCCGAACGCAGGGGAATAGTCTTAAACGTACCCGAAATGAGGCTGTACTTTTATCCGGAACCGCAGGCTAACCAGTTACCGGTTGTCGTCACACACCCGGTCAGTATAGGCAGGGGAGACTGGGAGACACCGCTAGGCAAGACACGAATAATTAACAAACAAGAAAACCCGGACTGGCGACCACCTGAATCCATACGACAGGAACATCTCGCAGACGGAGATTATTTGCCGGAAGTAGTGGCGGCCGGTCCTGATAATCCTCTGGGTGCTTACGCATTGAGGTTAAATATACCTGGCTATTTAATACACGGCACCAACAAACCCTATGGAATAGGGATGAGGGTGACCCATGGATGCGTGCGCATGTACCCCGAGGACATCGCTGAAATTTTTAATCAGGTCGAGATCAATACTTCGGTAAATATCATACACCAGCCTTACAAGTTTGGATGGTTCCTGGATACCCTCTATCTGGAAGCACATCCATTGGTGGATGAAGATAATATTTTTATTAAGGATCTAGTCAGTCTGTACAGGGCTGTTCAAAAAATTAACCAGCAGCTGGGCGGAAGCAAGGAGGTCGACTGGCAGGATGCACTCAGGATAGCTTCTGATCCTTCAGGCATTCCTACACCGGTAAAAATTAAGGCTGTTGAACCGATCAGGAAGGAAGATGCTCCGGCGACAGGCTGATTTCCGGAGCATCGGCTGCTAAAAGACTGATGCCGGTATTATTTTTGCATCGCTTTTTTAAACATATTGTCAATTTTGGCATTCGCGTCTTGAGAACTGGCGAGCGCTTCATCTGCCTTGGCATTGGCAGCCTGTGCATCAGCCATTGCCTGTTCGGCCATGGCTCGAACTTCAGCAAGATCTTTATTAGTCGCACAGCCAGTCAGCAATAAAGTACTCGCAAAAAAAGCAGTTAAGGTTACATTTCTTAGTGTCGTCATTGGTGTAATTCTCCAAGTTATTAGGGTTTTATAAAAAATGATGTCATCTTTCCGGGCCTGACTACTTTTAACTTACTAATTAAAAACGGCTCTATTCTATCACTACTTTAGTGCCTAAATGAACCCAGCGGAGAAGTTCGTCGACCTGAGTATTTGTCAATGCAATACAGCCGTTTGTCCAGTTAAACATCTCGTGGACCAGCGGGTCACCATCCCCAAGACCGTGTATGCCCAGATTTCCACCTAAACCTGTATCCTGCGGGGCACTCCCATAAGCCTGCTGATTGATCTTGATTCTGTTATATGTTTGCTCGTCGATAATACCTTTTTTTAAGGCATGCTGGGCATGGCTGATTGTTGGATAGTTAATTTCGAAAAAAACTCGGAACCGGCTTTCACGATTGATCCGGACAATCCTGAACACGCCGCGCGGTGTTTTGTCATCGCCTTTCAAGTGCAAATCCGCGACACCGGAACGACCCACAGATATATCTTCAAACGATGCCAGCTGTTTTTTACCATCCATAATTTTTAACACTGCAAGGTTGGTATCAACCAGTATCCATATCGACGCATGTGAGACTGCAGGCATCCAGAAAACAGACAGCAAAATGGCCGGTAATATTATTTTTTTCACATTGAAACTGAAGCCGGTATTAATGCTTCCCATCGTGTAATTAAGCTGATCTTATCATGGTTTTAATTACGCATGATGACTCGCAACGGATGAATCAGCCCGTTTCGATTCGCAGCTTTTGTTGTACGCGGGCCGCTCTGCCATCAAGATACCAGCAGGCTTATAATGGTCAAATTAGTTTCCTCCTTAACGCACCGGAACCGGCCAGGTCGCCGTTTGCAGACTATATATTCAGGCTTTCTTCAATTCGCCGGTGTAGTGGACTGGTTCTTGGGAAATGCGCACGTAAAAATGTCATTTGGTCAGCGAGGATTCGTTTTTTTTGTAAAAAAATAAACTCCGCGTGATTCGGCGTAAACGGTATTGCAATTAATTTCATATTTGCCTGTTCAGGTGTCAAACTGCCTTTGTGCTGGTTGCAACGTTTACAGGCCGTGACACAATTATTCCATTCATCTTTTCCGCCATGAACAATCGGTGTTACATGATCCCTGGATAGTTCCGATTTCATGAATCGGGAGCCGCAATACATACAAAGGTGAAAGTCACGCTGGAACAGAGCATTATTGGTTAATGGCGGCGTATAGTCATTTAGCAGTTTGTTCTTTGCTGCAATACCGCTATCTGTCGCAATGATGGAGTTTATCTTAAGTTCACTGCGAATTCCGCTCACCGCATTAACGCCACCATGCAGGGTGAGTAATTCACTACCGCATTCATACAGGACCACATCCAGGTAATACAATTTTACGGCGTGTCTAAAATTGATCCACTCTATAGGCAAGCCTGATGCGTCCGTTCTTAAAATCGGTTGGCTTAATTCTTCAAAAATCATGGTCATTAATTATCCTGTTAATGCTGTCAGGTGCCAGCAGTAAGTTCTATCAGCAGGATCGTAATTGATAGTCATGCTCCGGATATTTGTTTTCAGCAAACTATAGTACCTGCATAGCATCGCCGGAATGATGTATTCATGAAGAAATGAACAAATTTTAACCAGGCTCATCCGGTTAGTCTCGTAAAAAATCATTCCGGCAGTCCCACAAACTGGCCAGTATCCTCGAATACTTGGCAGTTCACAGGCCCATAGAATAATAAAAAACCAATCGAAACAGAAGCTTATCGCAGGCCAACTGATGTGATAATATGCTAGATCGCACTTTCTAACGACATTACGTCTGATTTCAACTTTTTCAGCCGGCTAATAAGTTTATCTCTTAATACCCGGGCCCGCCTATAATAGTCTGCCTGCAGTTCGACATATTCTTCTTTTCCATGTTTAGTTTCTATTTGTATTGCC
>JAHEKD010000333.1 GCA_024638545.1 Gammaproteobacteria bacterium | reverse complement strand
CAGGCATAGTTGACACTATGTCGAGGACCCTGACCGAGTAAAATGCAGACAGGGCGTGGCAAGGGACCGTCGCAGTAGTAGGGTGGTGAGAAATGCGGGTTGGGAAAGCTGACGGTGGAATTAACGCTCAAGTTGAAGTACGCGCCGCATAGCAGCATCACTGTGAACGAATCGAACGACTCCAATCCATTTTTAAGGGCACCTTAAACTTGATGTGCATTATTATTGGCTTTCCAGCGTCACATCCTCACTGAGGGTATCAAGTTGGCTTAGCTGATGAACAGACACCCAGGATAAATAAATGTCTTTTTATTCACTGTCTTGTAGGTGAATAAATATAAACATAATCGTTTCAGTCTGGTTCCTGCGAGTTGTTTAACTTATTTGCGCTTTGTGCGTTCCCGGATTTTTTAAATTCCTTTGGTTTAAATTTAAGCCAGCAAATAAACACGACGACAGCAAACGCGGTATATAAAACCGTGAATACCCAGAAAGGAAAATCATAGTAAAGCAGTTCCTGTATCCAGAAACCGATAAAGCTGCCGGGATAAACGGCAGCATCCGCTTTCTGGCGAAGTGAGTTCTCAAGATAGGTTAACGGGCATAAATTACCCAGCCAGGCCTGTACAACAACAATGCCTATGGCAACAAGATGCGCGGTTCTAAACCAGGGATTTCGAATCCAGCGCCAGTTTTTTACACCACCGATAATGATCAACAGCAGACCTAAAACGATAAAAACCACAATAACGAAGTGAAATAACAAAACCAGGTCGGCGAGAATTTGATAAATCTGTTTAGTCTGCATTTAAGGATACCAGCTGACTTTAAAGTATAATTGTTTCGGCACACCATGAGATATAATATTGGAAAACAAAATCCTAGCGCACCCGCCCAGTCAGAGGGGGAAATGAACACGTCCAGCCGGCGTAAACTATGGGCAGCGCAGACACATGACAACAATACAACGCATCTTTTAAACGAGGATGCGAAGCATTTCCTCCATCAATGTGTTTCAACACCGTGTGTGAATGTAATTAACAAAGCGTACGGGGCTTATATCGAGGACTTACAGGGACGGCGTTATCTTGACTTTCACGGTAATAATGCACACCACATAGGTTACGGACACCCGAGGTTAAAACAGGCCATTGCCAGGCAAATGGATTCACTACCTTTTGCGCCACGTCGCTTTGCCTGTAAACCTGCCGTTGATCTGGCCAAAAAGCTGGCTGAGATATCGCCGGGTAATTTATCAAAAACCTTGTTTACAACCGGCGGTTCCGATGCCGTTGAAGTGGCATTAAAAATTGCCAGGGCGGCAACCGGGCGGCATAAAACCATTTCTTTTTGGGACGCCTTTCATGGTGCCGGCTTTGGTGCTGCATCGGTCGGGGGAGAGCAATTGTTTCGCTCTCATGTCATTGGGCCGCTGTTATCCGGCAGTGAACACGTGGCACCTTTTCAGTGTTATCGATGTCCCTATGGCTATGATGACGACAATGGCAGGCCCCGGCTTGATCTTTGCAAGATGACCTGTGCACAGTTTGTGCGTTACGTCCTGGAAAAGGAGGGTGATGTTGCCGCCGTCATTGCCGAACCGGCCCGGGCAGTGCCCTATATTCCGCCACCGGGTTTCTGGCAATCGGTGCGCGAAGCCTGTGATCAGCATGGTGCGTTACTGATCTTTGATGAAATTCCAACGGGACTGGGCAAAACCGGCAGGATGTTTGCCTGCGACCATGATGACGTTGTACCGGATCTGTTAGTCATGGGCAAAGCGCTGGGAGGCGGCATTTTACCGATCTCGGCCGTGCTGGCAAAACCTGAGCTTGATGTGGCAGGCGACTTTGCCTTCGGCCATTATACCCATGAAAAAAATCCGGTTTCAGCGAGAGCGGCCCTGACCACCATCGACATCATCGAAAGTGAAGGCCTGGTTGAGAACGCGGCTGAGATCGGCAGCTATGCGATGAATGAACTCAGGCAGATGCAATCTAAATTTACAGCCATTGGCGATGTGCGCGGTCGAGGTTTTTTAATCGGTGTCGAATTAGTCGAAGACCGTGAACAAAAAATGCCGGCCAACGACCTGGCTGAGGAGGTGTATTACCGATGCCTGGATAAAGGCCTGTCATTTAAAATTTCCATGGGTAATGTCTTAACACTTACACCACCGCTAATACTGACAATGGAACAGATGAGACAGGCTTTGCAGATTATTGAACAGAGTCTATCCGAGGCGATTGAGTAAACTAAAAGTCATATAAACATTGCTAGCATTTTTATCTGCAACTCAAGTGTAAATTATTTTTGAGATGATGTTACTTGAAAAATCGAATCAGACGCTGTGGTTGCTGTTAGTACCCGCCGTCTTTGTTTTGCTTTGGTCGGGGGGTTATGGTGTTGCCAAAGTAGCCCTGCAGCATGCAGAACCATTAACCTTACTTGTTTGGCGGTATTCTTTAGTTATTATCTTACTTACGCCATTCTTTTTAGTTATCAAAACACCCTTACCCACAAGATTTGTAGATTGGATACATCAGTCCATTGTTGGCATTCTTGTTCATGCCGTGTATTTTCGCATGTGCTGGTTTGCGTTTACCAAAGGTGTTTCAGCAGGTAATTTTAACTGACCCAATTTCAAATGATTCAGTGCTATTCAGGATATCTATTTTTGTAAAATGCCGAATCAGGGTGCGGATACCACCAGTCGTGGACTTTTGGCTGATGGTCGATGATCACCATTTTACTTTGCCGAAAAGCATTTAATCCATGTCGTCCCAGTTCGCGGCCTAATCCTGAGGATTTCCAGCCGCCAAAGGGCAATGCGTCATTATCAATCAATGGATTATTCACCCATACCATGCCTGACTGCAGTAAATTTGCAGCCTGCATGGCCTCCTCCAGATCAGTCGTAAAAACTGATGCACCTAAACCAAAATTCGAATCATTGGCAAATTCAATGGCCTCACCAAAACTTTCAACTTCGCAGATTGCGGCTACGGGCCCAAATATTTCCCCGCGCATAATCGCCATCTCTGGCCGAACTTTCGTCAGGATAGTCGGTTCGTAAAACCATCCCTTTTCAAAGTCTGCCGGAATTCGGCCACCGCATATCAGTTCAGCACCTGAGTTAATAGCAGATGTAACCAAATTCGCAACTTTATCCCGCGCATCCTCACTGACTAACGGTCCAATTTCACTAATTCCAAGCCCGGGACCAATACGTAAAGCCCGGACTCGCTGCGCCAGTCGCTCAACAAATTTATCGTGAACATCACGATGAACAAAAAATCGCTCCGCCGACGTGCAGATTTGACCAGATAAATGAAACGCCGCTGTACAGGCTCCGGCAACGGCTACCTCTAACGGTGCCTTATTGGAAATAACCATGGGGTCGCTGCCACCGGCTTCAATCAGGCAGGGTTTGAATTGCTCAGCGCAGGCCATGTTAACGGCCCGGCCGGCATCAACCCCACCGGTAAAGGCCACAACATGAGTATCCTTATTTCGAATCAAGGCCTGTGCAACTGCCGCGCCGCCACTGATCACATTCACCAGGCCGGGGAGCAGACACTGAAAGTGTTTCATAAACGCAAGTGTACACAAGGTCGTACTTATCGCAGGTTTGACAATACACGCATTACCGGCAGCGAGTGATGCTGCCAGTGTCCAGGCCATTAGCAAAATCGGAAAATTGTAGGGCACGATGTGCACACTGACACCATAAGGATGGTACTGGCTGTACTGAAATGAACCGTATTGGGTGGTGCCCGCAACCTGACCGGCATCATCGCGCGCCATTTCGGCATAATAACGAAATATACTGGCGACGTTTGCCAGTTCACCCTCGGCCTCGGGAAACGGCTTGCCCATCTGCAATGTCATCAACCGTGCCACATCATGAAAATCACTTTTCTCAATCGAATCGGCAACCTGATGCAGGTAACCGGCCCGGGTTTTTGTATCGACATTACACCACTGATGCTGGGCATTATTTGCCGAGTTAATAACCTTTTCAAGTGTCGATTGTGATGTCTGCGCGACTAGTCCGACCGGCTTGAGTTCTGCAGGGTCGATGGCTTCAATTGCACCTTTTGATTCTTCAATAAAATCATTATCATAA
>JAHEKD010000332.1 GCA_024638545.1 Gammaproteobacteria bacterium | reverse complement strand
TGAATAATCAGGATACTGTTTATCCGGGTTCTGACCTTGAATTAATTTATAGGCCTCCTGTATTACCCTTAGATCACGATTTTTATCACCTGTTAATTCGAATGTATGAAAAACACCCACTGTCTTATTTACGTAATCGAGTTTACACAGATGTAGTGGAAGCCCGCAATCCTGCGCTACATGGTAAAAACCGGTTTTCCATTTAGAAACCTTACTGCGTGTCGCCTCAGGCGTGAAAGCAAAATAGATCCAACGATAGTTCATCTGCTGGGCAAATCTCGAAATCTGCTCGACCTGCCCCTTGCCAGGTGTTGACCTGTCGATCGGGATTGCACCCAGGTACATGATTAATGTGCCTATTACTGGTATTCGACACCAGCTTTCCTTGATCGAAAAATAGGCCTTTACATCCAGAATAACGGCTGCACCAATACCATAAATGAAATCCCAGTTTGAAGTATGAGGAGCACCAATCGCTACACCGGATATTTGCGGTGCAGGGCCGGCAGTCCAGCCGGCTGTCTTAAACAACAATTTGAAAATGTACTTTAAACAATATTTCCCCAATATCCCGTCGGTGATTGTTTTTTCACGAATTTGCAGTGCTTTATGATTTGTCTGTGACATTGAAACATCTTTTATCAAAAATTTCGACAGACTATAACATGTTAAGAAAGCTTGCTATTTCAGTCCATACGACCACAGTCGAAGATATACCTGATAGAAAATATTAGATTAACTCAATCTCAATGAAAAAGAGCGGATTGCGGATATATTTTGGGAACGGTTGAATTTGAAAGTTTGTTACCGGTATTTCGGGTGATATTATCAATGTTTACAGTTCTCATGATCTTATGGCTGGTCTCAAGCCTGTGAATACGGTGACCGCGCTGTACAGCGGCTCGGTGCAGTTTCTTGAACCCGATGGTGATAAAACCGGCATTTTCAAAGTGCCGGTAGAATCTGCAAAGATCGATATAAACGGTATTATTGGAGATATACAGGTCGATAAACGTTTTCATGGCGGGCCTGAAAAGACGCTCCACCTGTACGCCATTTCCAGCTACGATAAAATCGCTGAACGCTTCCCGGCGTTTCGATCGCTGGATCAGATTGCTTACAGCAAATTTAATGAGCTTCGAGCAGCCAGACAAAAACTCGACGGAATCATTTTAACTGGATTGAGAGCAACGAAGGGCAGATAGGCATAAGCAGCTTCGGTAAGTTTGAGCGATCTGGATTTTCGGATAAAAAAGTCCTGCCAAGGTAGTTCTCCAGTGCTTTAATCTGCTGACTGACTGCTGACTGGGTCATGTGAAGTTCACAGGCTGCATCCGTGAAACATAAGTGCCGTGATGCGGATTCAAACGCGCGCAACCAGTTGAAGGGGGTAGTTTTTTGTCCATATGCTTCATGCCTGACAGTGCGATACGGTATTATTATAAGTTAACCATAAGTTCTACTAATCTTTTGACTCTTTATTTTTCATTTGTTAAATACCGCCATAAGTAGGATACTTTTATCTTTCTTTCCAACACTAAGGTAAACCATGACTGTAAAAGTATTCACTAAATCAAACGCAGCTGACCTTGATCATTATCAACAGCGCTGTGAACTTGCCTGCGCGTTTCGTTGGGCAGTCAGACATGATTTTCATGAATCCGTGGCCAATCATTTTTCGCTGGCGGTTTCAGATGATGGCAGCCAGTTTTTAATTAACCCGAACGGCAGGCATTTCAGCAGAATTACCGCCAGCAATCTGCTGCTGCTCGATGCCAACGATCCGGATACCATGAAGCGCCCGGATGCACCCGATCCAAGCGCCTGGGGATTGCACGGATCCTTGCATCGAAATGTGCCCCACGCCCGCTGTATTCTGCATGTTCACAGCACCTACGCCACTGTACTTGCCAGCCTTGAGGACAGTTTAATGCCGGCTGTTGACCAGAACTCGGCACGATTTTTTAATCGTGTAGTCGTCGACGAGGGATTTGGCGGCATGGCGTTTCAGGAAGAGGGCGAGCGAATTTGCAATCTGATGCAGGATAAGCGCATCATGATAATGGGCAACCACGGCCTGATGGTCACCGCTGCCAGCGTTGCACAGGCTTATGACGATATATACTACTTTGAAAGAGCCGCAAAAAACTACGTTAAAGCACTGATGACCCAAAAACCATTGCGGGTGCTGCCGGATGAAATTGCTGAAAAAACTGCGCAACAGTGGGAAAACTATAAGAACGGTCCGGAAAATCATTTTAGTGAATTAATGGCCATCTTGGACGAAACAGAAGCTGATTATCGAAGCTAGCCTTTCAAGGCACTGCAACGGCTCCGGAGCTGTTTGTTCGATTTGATAAACAACACGCATACTCACACGTCGTCACCTCAAATGTAGCGTCACTATCCGGCAGGTCTCTTTATCGTATGCCTCTAAACCTGCTGCAGGCGCAAACACGATCAATAAGCGCAGCGTTTGCGAGGCCGGGAAAATTGAACCATAAGATGCCATGCAATTTGACTATTGCGATAATAGCGATGCGGTTTACAATAGCGTAAAGGGTTTTAATCAACGACGGTTTTTATAGCTTACAAGCGTCAGCGAATGGCTTAGGGGGTGAATACCGGCGCGGTAATTGAATATCCGCTTAATCCGCGACGCTATAGATTAACCAGCGATCAGGCTGGAGATACACTGGTTTGTTAAAAGTTTAATCCGGCGTCGTAAAGAATCAAAATTAACGCGATCTTTATAGAACTAGAATATGAATAAATCCTGTGTCATTATAGGCGCCGGCCAGGCGGGCGGACGCGCCGCACTGGCGTTAAGAGATAATGGTTTTGCCGGCGAGATACACCTTATTGGCAGTGAACCATCGCCGCCATATAACCGCCCGCCATTGTCCAAGGCCGTCTTGCTGGGCAAAAAACCGGTTGAGAAAACCCACTTAACCGCCATTGACAACTATGCGGAAAAAAATATTTCCCTGCACCTCAAGTGCACTGCGACGGCTGTCGATCCGGCAAACAAAACGGTCGTCTGCGACAATGGCCAGGTATTTGAATATGCCCACCTGATCCTGGCCACCGGCTCTTATCCGCGGCGATTGGACCTTCCGGGCGCAGACTTGAAAGGCGTAACCACCTTCCGCACAGACCAGGATTCAATCCGGCTTGCGGCAGCATTGAAACCAGACAGTCACCTGGTCATCATTGGTGGTGGATTTATCGGACTCGAAATTGCAGCAAGCGCCCGCGAGCTGGCATGCGATGTCACCGTACTTGAAGCCCAGGACAGACTATTGTCGCGCTCGATGCCTGAAATTGCTGCACATAATGTTGCCAGCATACACCGGAAAAACGGGGTCGAAATTAAAAGCGGTGCAAGCGTTGCAGCATTCCGTGGAAACGGGCAGGTTGAAGCAGTAACATTTACTGACGGCACACACCTTCACGCCGACCACGTGGTTATTGGCATTGGTATCATTCCCGAAGTTGGGATCGCAGAAAGTGCGGGGCTGGCAATCGATAACGGCATCACCTGCGATGAGTTCACCCGCACATCCGTCGAGAATATTTATGCCATCGGAGACTGTGCCTGCAGCTACTTGCCGCGTTATGATCAGCACATACGTCTGGAATCATCGCAAAATGCCGACCTTCAGGCCGCAGTTGCTGCGAAATCAGTTGTTGGTGACTGCCAGGCCTACAATCCCGTGCCCTGGTTATGGTCACAACAATACAACTGGATAATCCAAACTGCCGGCTTCACGCATGATGCTGATGATATTGTCTCCCGGGGATCATTTGAAGACGGCATGGTCCTGTACCTGGCACTTAAAGATGAAAAGTTCTATGGTGTTGTGGGGATAGGCAAAGGCGCCGCTATCGCCAAGGAAGTTCGGCTTGCGCAAATGCTGATCGAAAGAAACACTAAGGCCGATGCAAAGCTCATTGGTAATCCTGCCGTTAATCTCAAGGATTTGTTAAGCCGCTGACGAAACCGCGCTCGAAACCGGCGCTAACCCGCATTTCTCATCACCCTACTACTGCGACGGTCCCTTGCCACGGCCTGTGGGCATTTTACTCGGTCAGGGTCCTCGACATAGCGTCAACGATGCCTGCGGGCCC